>JAQUAB010000003.1 GCA_028687475.1 Candidatus Gracilibacteria bacterium
CACATTGATTCCATCGATAGTGATACCTGTCTGACTCGTTGTGCCTGTGTCTACAGGAGATCCAGCATACCCATAGAATGGGATATATCCGAGAGCACTACTATGCCCAAATCCCTCGAGAAGTCCTTTCGCAGGATTGTAGTAGACTCATGAACCACCATCGATGAATGCGCCAGAAAGAGCTATCCAGCCTGCATTTTGGCTCCATGCATATCCGCTCACTGGACATGTAAGAGTTGTATTCCTGAATACTTCCTCAGAACAAAGAATACGTGGGCGTTCGACACCACCAACTTCATGATTAAATATTGCCCAACCGACATTTCCGAACCAAAAAGTACCAGAAAGATAGCCATCTTGGTCAATACCAGCTGCGAATCCACTATACGTCTCACCAATATCGAATGTTACCTTACCAGGATGTCCACCCGTCCAGCTTTCGTTGGGAATAAAATATCCACGAATACGAAAAAATTGTCCTTCTCCAAATACTTCAAAAAGGAAGAATACACCGAAAAGTACCGATAGGATCGCAAAGAAAATTTTACGATTCATAGAAATTGAATACTATCTGGATAAAAAAATGACTAAAAGAATGGGCAAAAAGTACAGAAACTCGGCTTATCATATAGGAAATGTGCGGAAAATACAAAGAGAAAAGTCTTCCAAAAACCAAAATCTATTTTATCGTATAATTATTGTGCACATATGAGTATATTTGACTTCTCATTTCTTGGCATCCACATCGCACCAACATGGTATTGATTGATGTATGCCATTGGCTTCATCGCATGCTACGAATATATCAAAAAAAATGGATACATTTCCACAAAAGATACTGATTCACTTCTTCTTTTTGTCTTCCTCGGTGTCATACTGGGTGGACGTATTGGCTATGTGATACTGTATGATTTCTCATATTTCCTCGAGCATCCTATGGAAATATTCGCAACATGGAATGGTGGAATGAGCTTCCATGGTGGAGCTATCGGCGTTATTATCGCGATATTTCTTTTTGCTTGGAAGAAGAAATATAACGTATTCGACGTGTCCGATCCAATTGTAACGATACTTCCGCTTGCACTCGGACTCGGGAGAATCGGTAACTATATCAATCAAGAGCTTCTCGGATTTTTCCCATATAGCTGACCTCTTGCTATCGAGAAAAATGGAATTTCCTATTTCCCGAGCACGCTTCTAGAAGCCTCTCTCGAAGGATGACTTCTTCTCATCGTCATGCTCGTTTGGAAGTATTTCGAGACGAAAACAGGCAGAAAACGATGATACGCTTCTGCCCTATTTCTTGGATGATATGGAATATTTCGACTTTTCGCAGAGCTCTTCCGACTTCCTGATGTACAGATCGGATACCTCTTCTCGACGGATTGGATCACACTCGGGATGATGTATACGATTCCGATGATGCTCGGAAGTCTCGTAGTATTTTTCTTCGCACGGAATCTCCAACGATAAGCTTATTGAACTTCTTGGTGTTTTTCTCCAGGAAAAAGAAGTCCGATAACGGTCATATTTTTTATTTTTATGAACGTATTCCAGTATCGGATAGCCTTATTGAGTCCAGAAAAATGCGAGCGCATCATGCGTTCATATTCGATGACAAAATTGCGAATATAGACAAAATATTCATTTTTCTGAAGTGTGGGAATCCGTACAGAAAGCTGCATCAGAAAGAGAAAATCATTCTGAAGTTTCGCGTTGAGCCCAAGAATATCATAGATAGAATGACATTCCTGAATCATGGCCTCTGTATGGAGCTCAATAATCGAATCAAATGCTTCTTCTTTCGCAACAAATGGACGCATAACTTCGATGAGTGCAGGAATTTTGGAAGTTTTCTGGAGAAAAATAGCAATCACCATTCATTCTTCAGATTTGAGATATCTCAAGAGGAAAAAGGCAACAAAGAGAAATATGACAACAATCAATGCAATGATGCCGAGAAAGATATTCATAGAAATAAGATTTTATAATATATTGATTTTACCTGTCGCTCCTGAAATTCCTGTCATTCCTGACTTGTTCAGGAATCTAGTCTTTCTACTGTTCTCTTGCTTTATCTTTCCTGAGATTCCCATCATTCCGAGCAACGTCGAGAAATCCAATTTCCCAATTCTGTTCTTCACTATAAAAAGAAATTCCCTTTTTTCAAGAATGTTCTTGAAAAAAGTCCTACTCTCCATATGCTGTAGGGAATAATTTTATTTTCCATGAAACGGAGCGACATCAGCATATCAGCCATCACTCTCGTTGCCGAACTTTCAGGAATTACTGGACTTTTTTTCATCAGCTACAAGCTCCGATCTATCACTGACGGAATCCCATTCGTACAATTGCGGATACCATATATCAGCGAATCTCAGTTCTTGCCTTTTGTATTTTTCGGTGTACTACTCTGGTGTATCATATTCGCGAGTGGCAAACTCTACAACTATACTCCCGACAAACCTGTGCTCGAGACGGTACGAGAAGTTATCAGTCGGAGTTTTCTCTGGTTTCTGATTTATATTGGATTTGTCTATCTTTCGACGGGTTTCCTTTTCGAGAAAGAAATTCCGCGACTGATTATCTTCTATGTTTGGTTTTTCTCGACACTCTACTCGATACTCATCCGACTCACATGAATCGGGATTCTCAATACCTTGTATCAGAAAAATATTCTCTCGAAAAAAAGAATTCTCGTCATCGAAACAAAAGAAGAAAATCCATATCAGCTCACTCCTCATCCATCAATCGAATATATATCCATAGACGCGAGTCGCTATGCAGATATTTATAGTATGATTCGTGAGAAAAAAGTCGATGCAGTTCTCTCTATGCTCGGGAAAAGAGAAACGAAGAATACCATCGAGATAATAAAACTCTGCGAAATATATGGTATCAGTTACGCATATCCGAAGATACTCCCACATGTATATGAACTTCCTCGACAAGATGCATTCATCGGCTGAATTCCAGTGGTAGAGAGTATTTCTGTTTCGATATCTGGATGGGAAAGGATTATCAAGAGAATTTTCGATATTGTTATTTCATTTTTTGGGATAGTATTTCTTTCTCCTCTTTTTCTCATCATCGCGATTCTCATCAAACTCGAAGATCCCTCATGACCGATACTCTACAAGAATCGACGTGTTGGCATCGGAAAATCGGAATTCTATCTCTACAAATTCCGCTACATGTACTGGAAATATAGTGTGAAGGATGCCTACGGAATCAATGAAAAAGAAGATAACGCACTCAAATTCGAAGAATCACTGAAGCAATCCAACGATACTCGTTCATGACCACTCTACAAGATCGCCGATGATCCTCGTCGCATGAAGATCGGAAAATTCCTCGAGCGTCTCTCTCTCGATGAACTTCCGCAACTCATCAATGTCCTCATCGGAAATATGTCCCTCATAGGACCACGCCCACACCAACCGCGCGAAGTACGTGAATATGCGGAACGTCATTACCAAGTCCTCACTATCAAGCCTGGAATTACGGGAATGGCACAAGTCTACGGACGAGAGAAAAATACGTTCGAAGAAGAAGTTGCCCTCGATACCTACTACATCGAACATTATTCTCTGATTCTTGACTTTGTCATATTCCTTCGCACCATTCTCGTAGTATTCACACGAGCTTTTACGAAGAAATAATTTGCAAAAACGCAGAAAAGCATATAATCCAACTATGTTCTATAAAAATACAACATCTGTGGTGGTGAAGGCATAATCTCGAGAGAGCTTGCTTTTATCATGACAGAGCGCTTCCTCTCGAGATTTTCGGGAGGATTTTTATGAGAAATCCATCCTCACTTTTTTCTAACTCCTAACTCATTCGTCTATGTCCGATTTCCCAAAACAATACAATCCGAAAGATGCAGAAAAATCGATGCAAGACCTCTGGGAGGCGAATGATTGTTTTTCTCCACGCGAATCCACAACAGGAGAAAAATTCTACATTCCCATTCCCCCTCCGAATGTGACGGGAAACCTCCATCTCGGACACGCGCTCACTCTCACGCTCGAGGATATCATGACTCGTTATCATCGAATGCGCGGAGATAGTACACTCTGGGTTCCAGGAACGGATCATGCAGGTATTGCTACACAGGCAAAGGTAGAAGAAAAACTCATGAAAAATGGAATCCGTCGCCAAGACTTGGGACGTGAGAAGTTCCTTGAAGAGATGTGGAAATGGATGGAAGAATACCAATCAAATATTTCAAACCAGATACGAAAGATGGGTGCCTCTGTGAGCTGGAAGAATGAACGATTCACACTCGATACAGGGAGCAATAAACTCGTGGAAGGAATATTTGTCGACCTCTACAACAAGTGACTCATATACCGCGGTGAGTATATGGTGAATTACTCTCCTGCTCTTGAATCTGTGATTTCTGATATCGAAGTCGACTATCAGGAAATCGAAGAGAAAATGTACTATATCAATTATTTCGTGTCAGGAAGTGACAAGGAGCTCCTCGTTGCAACCACTCGTCCAGAGACACTTCTCGCTGACCAAGCAGTTGCGGTTCACCCGAAAGACAAACGCTACAAGAAACTCATCGGAAAATCAGTCATCCTCCCAATCGTGAATCGTGAGATTCCTATCATCGCCGATGAAATGGTCGATATGGAATTCGGAACTGGAGTAGTGAAGATCACTCCAGCGCATGATCCAGCGGATTTCGAAACAGCGAAACGTCATGGACTCAAGGTCGACTATCGTGTGATTGACAAGAATGGTATCATGACCAAAGAAGCGGGGATTTTTGCTGGACTTCCTGCGAATGGAGAAGCGAGATCCAACGTCGTCGAGCTCCTCAAGAGCAAAGGAAATCTCGTGAAGATAGAACCATACACCCATAAAGTCGGATTTTGTTCTCGTGGAAAATGTCGTATCGAATCCGTCGTCTCAACCCAATGGTTCGTCCGTGCTTCGAAGATGGCAGAAAAAGTGATTGCCGGATACAAGAACAAGGAATTCGAGATTATCCCAGAACGATTCAATAAAACGTTTGAGGATTGGATTTTCAATCTTCGCGATTGGTGTATCTCCCGTCAGCTCTGGTGGGGACATCAGATTCCTGCATACTATGATCTCAATACTGGTGAACTTCTTGGTGTTACTCTAGATCCAACCGAATTGATCCAGAATCAATGTGAGAAATATAATATTACCTATACGGAAAACTGGAAAAATACTCAAAATGGAAGGAATTCGAGCGAAAATCGAGCACCGCAATGAGCTGTATCTAGTAATACAGCGAATAAGGAAGCGGAGATTTGAGCTTGAAGAACGACATTTTCAGAATTTTTCATGAGGAGGGATGATGATGTTCTCGATACGTGGTTTTCGAGTGCTCTTTGGCCTTTTTCAGTTCTCGATTGGGATTTCGAAGACCCTGCAGAACTCTTCCAGAAATTCTATCCTGCAGATGTCCTCGAAACGGGTCATGATATTATTTTCTTCTGGGTAATTCGCATGTTCCTCATGGGATATGAATATACAGGACAAACTCCATTCAAGAAAATATACCTCCATGGACTCATCCTCGATGAGAGTGGACGAAAAATGAGTAAAAGTTGGGGAAATGTGATCGATCCACTCGTGGTGATCGACCAGTATTCTACCGATGCACTTCGCCTCTCAGTTGTCCTCGGAAACACTCCTGGAAACAATCTGAATTTCTCGATGAAAACCGTGGAAGAATACAGCTTATTCTTGAATAAATTCTGGAATATTGTTCGTTTTTCTTGGATGAATGTCGGTGATATCACGGAAGAAAGAGCTGAACTCGAAACTCGCATCATCCAGTGAGAAAAAAATCTCCTCCCATATGAACGATGGATACTCTCACGACTTTCGAACATCATCGAAAAAATCACAACTGGAATGAACGAATATACATTTTCTTCGACTGGAAGCGAACTGCTCGCATTTATCCGTGATGAATTCGCAGACTTCGCTATCGAGGCATACAAGATCGAAAAAGATTCCAGTATCCTCGGAAAAGATGTCATGAAGCTCTGCATTCTGGATATCATCGCGCTCCTTCATCCATACACGCCACATATTACAGAATCCCTCTATGGATTCGTCACTGGTGGAAAAATCCTCATGACGAGTGTATGGCCAAAAACAGAACTCAAAGTCGAAAAAGAAAGTGAACACCTCATGACTCTCGTGTTCGATATCGTTCGTACGATTCGCAATATCCGCGCAGAGTCGAAGATTCCACCATCAGAACTGCGTGATATCCATATCGTTTCTCCTGAATGATACCGCGAATGAATCGAAGCAAATGCGCGTATCATCACTGGACTCACACGTGGAAGCTCTCTCGAAATCGGGAAAAAACCTGGAAAAGGACTCGGATTCGCCTATGGAGTTATTCACGGGGTCGACATCTATGTCGATGCACATATCGATGCATCGAAAATCGAAGAAGAAAAAGCTCGTCTCATGGAACAAATCGAAGACAAGAAGAATTATCTCCGAGCGCTCAATGCGAAACTCCAGAACAATTCCTTCGTCGCGAATGCTCCAGAGAAAATCGTCCGCGCAGAAATGGACAAAAAACACCAAGTAGAAAATGAACTCGCGAAACTCGAAGAGAAATATCATTCACTCGCTGGAGAATAGAAAATTTCTCCCAAACTAAAATCCCCAATTGGGGATTTTTTAGTCTGTCACACGGAAGTTATAATCATCTTCTACATATTTTCATTTCAGTGCGCCGAGACATCGGATAATATTATTATGCCAGTTTGCATTCGATGAAGCATAGATTGGTCATTTCTCATTTCCCCATCGAGAGAGATCACTGACGCGAGAGTATTTCGAGAGAAACTTATTATTGAAGGTTCTTCCCATCCAATCCAGTCCTTCTGATGGACTTCAGAAAACATAAACACTTCCACTATCAGTATTCCCGATATTTCCTATATTGTATGCTGTCTTGAGATGGTTTCCGAGAGTTGTCTCAGCAAGTCCGACACACATGAGAAAACTTGGGTCTACTTTATTTTCGAGAGCAGTATCAATCCACATATCCCAACTCTGAAAATCAGGTGTTGCATAGGTTTTGAGAAGATATTTCTGACGATCTTCTTCTGTAGTTCATTTGAGTGAGAATTTCACTTCATAACCACTCAGATCGGTTCCCGTTCAGAATGACTCCACCATATCAGAGAGAAACTTCTCTTGGTACTTCGAAGGCAGATTCTCATAATCAATCGGAGCAAGAGAAAGTACACGAAGTGGATCAATCACCTCATTTCTATGCCATACCTCGAAATGAAGGTGTGGACCACTCGTCATTGGACCAGCACCAGGAGTTCCTGGGGCGCCTCCACTTTTTGCAATTACCTGACCCTTCGTGACGAACTGATATGGAAGTACACTGATTTCTGAGAGATGCCCATAAACCGTCACATATCCATCAGGATGACGAAGTGCGAGATACGAGTAACCTCATTCGGTCGGAGGAAGAATATAGTAGACATATCCATCCAGGGCAGCATATACATCACTTCCTTGGTTCACAGGAATATCGATAGCATCGTGCTGACTCCCGAGTGTGCCAAAATATGAACTGTCGCGAAAATGAGTACTGATACGATTCGAGACCACTGGCCATTGCATAATATTCGTTGTACCCGTGAGAACATCTATATTTCTGAGAGCATGTTCATTTCGATAGAACGCCTGCATCATAGAGCATTTCTCAGAAATACTGGCTCATGAGGCATGCAAATCACATCCACTCTTCTTCAGAATCATCTCAAGAGAATCACTATATGCCTTACTCGCATCTTGCCATGCTGACTCCACTTCCAGAGTTGCCTGAACTTGTGAATCAATATATTTTTGGAAAAGATCTTCCTGTCATTTTGTGATTTCGAGCAGTTTCTCACGTTCATTTTTTTGATTGAGAAGATTTGTTTTCTGTCTCTCAAGTATTGACTGTATGTCTTGAAGTTCAGCGATTTCTTCTTTATTTCTGAGAGTGATACGATAATATTCCTTGATCAAGGATTTGTATTCATCGACGAATTTCTGTCCGAGCTGACTCACGAGCGACTTGTAGGTAATGTCAGCAACAATGGTATCCGTACTAGAATCGGACAGAATCAAGCCCTGGAACATGTCGATCGAATCATTATTATCATAGATCAGGGAACCCTCGGAATGAATATTCGCAAGGTAGGAAAAAATAATAGTACGATTTTTGAGGATTCTTCGTTTGAGCTGAAGTGAGGTAGATTGATATTCTTGGATTTTTCCCTGTTTTTCGAGGATAGAATTCTCACTATTTGTGATATCACTTTGTGTTTTTTCGATGGCAGAATCGAGAGATTCGATAGCATCTTCCAGTGATGTTCTTTTTTCTGTGACAAAAGACTTTTTCGTCTCGTATGTTTGCTGCATACTCGCAAGTTTATTTTTGAGTCATTCCAGACCATTCATACGATATTCGTGTTCGAGAAGTGCTTCCGAACCAGTCTGATTGATAGGAAGAGTCTCAAAAAGAATCTTGTATTCACTTTCTTTGAAGTTATCGAGGATTCGACCTGAAGTTGTCGTATCGATCGCAGTAACCAGAAGTGGAGACAGGGCAGAAAAAACCAAACACGAGATGAAAATATTTTTGTACTGCATGAACCAATGGTATCATGTTCCTGGAGAGGAAACAACAAAACGCTCATAAAATATACAAAAATACCCTTGCACAATGACAAGAGTATTTTCTATTATTTTTATTCATCGGAAATACTGGAGAAAAATACTTCTTTTTTCTTCATCCATTCTCCCGACTGACGACAGAGAAGTTTCTCATCTACAGGTTTATTCAAGAATTTCTTGATTCCTTCTTCGAGAAAAATGGTATTCTGACTTCACTTCACATAGACAATAGTCGGTTTTTTTTCACCATCCGACAGAATCTTTCTGATAGTTTCCCCCATCTTCCGACTAGAGAGAGAATAGTATGTCGGATATCTTTTCTGAAGCGAAGGAACAATATATTTCTCCATATATGGACCAACGAGAAAAAACTCTACGTCATGCTGTTCGTCCACATGTTCGGTGATATACGCCACAAGAGAATGGTGCATACTCTCTGTATGCTCACCGAGTTCCCGCATATCCCCGAGGAGAAAAAAAATCCGATGCGTCGCACAAAAAGGAAGAACCGAATCAATCCCACGACAAATCGATTCGTATCATCCATTGTAACTTCCATCGATAATAATAGCGCTTCATTTCCCAGCAAGAATGCTAGACCTTCCTGCTTCTGGGATAAACTTATGAGAACAATTCCCGATACACGACGGATCGACACCAAGAATATGCGCTACACCATATACCGGAAGGACATTTTCTATCTGATATGCCCCAAATGCTGGAACAAAAATATCGTATACCAATTCCTTGAGTGAGACCTGAGCACGAATGCCATCGACCGACATATGAAGGTGAAAAGCATCAATATCTGACATTCATCCCATACTATAATACAGAGCTTCACGGTCGATATATTGTCGCAATCCTTCATATGCAATCAGTCTTTTTGCAGATTGTCCGAGAAGAAGCTTCTCATTGCGATAATTATCGAGTGTTCAGAATTGTTCGAGATGATTCGGAGCAATCGGAGAAATAATTCCAATATCTGGAACAGCGATAGAGAGAAGAAAGTCCATCTCTCACGGATGATCGATTCCGTATTCGAGAATGAGATATTTCGGATAAGAACGAAACCAGCGAGAGAATGCTACTCAGAAAATATATAACCAACGAAATGGATTTTTTCATCCTGTTTTTGTACCAATAATAGAGAGTGGAAGCCCGAATTCTCCATTGTAATGATATGGCGAAATCATCACATTCGCTTCTCCGAATTGGGATGCAAGAAATGTTGCTATATGAGTCGAGATAGTTGTCTTCCCTACTGTTCCAGTAACGCCGATAATATACGGCCTTTTCAATCGAATAATCGTACGAGCGAAGAATCCGAGAAAGAAGAGAAAAAATGTTTGCATAAGAGTTTTTGGAGAAAATACTAGGAAAAAGAGACAAGAAATCAAGAAAAAATAGAAAAGCAAACCTTCATAGAAAGATTTTTCAGAGAAATTCCAATTCAAAAAGTTCGTTTTCAGAAAGCCATAATCTCCTCGAAACTTTCATTTGCATAAAAACTAAACTTCCATACAATTTCTCTATCATTTTTTCTCTATTTACTTATGGCACAAGTTACTCGCAATGACTTCACATTCACGATTCTCGATGAGATACAGGCTCAATATCCAGAACTGGTTGATCTCGTTCTCGGAAGTGAATCGATCGACAACAATGAGAAACAATATTGGTTCGATATTATGCCATCTATGACGGATGATCAGATTGATCGACTTTTCAATATTCTCATGACGGAACGTCGCCAACTCGAAGAACTCAATGTGAAATACCAAGAAGAAATCAAAACTCTGAATGAGAAACACCTTATCCAATGGCAAAGTCTCCAGTCTCAAAAGACAAAAGAGAAAATAGAACAGGCAGAAAAATCTGACACTTCCAAGAAAGATGCAGATGACGCACTCGGCATGCTCGATGCTATTTAGTTTTTCTTAGATCTTAATCTTCTATCAGCCTGTGCTTTCTTCTCAAAATATTGACATCATCCGGCATATTGATCCAGAAAGTACTCATGCGATCCGATCGCATGTTCTCCATCCACATGACGATATTACGGTTATCTGTATGGTGGGATCGCCGAGAGAAAATATCGTAAGTGTTCTCGAGGATCATCTTCTCGAATCTATTTCTTCCACGGGTTGGAATCACGGTGATGAAGAAGCAGATTTCGCATATATTACTGAGAAATATAATCATTTTCAGAGAAATCTAGCAGCAACAGATATTCGCGATATGAGTGCACTTTTTGCAATCATTTTCGAGAATGAGATGATGATCTCTGTTATCGGAAGCATGTGTGCTGTTCTGAGAGAGAAAAATGGAGACCTCAATACTATCGCTGAAAATCAAGAAGAAGATACAGAATTCACATCAGTTTCTAGTGGGAAGATTCCAACTGGTGCGCAATTTTTTCTGAGTTCACAACCACTTTCTTCATTTCTTTCAGATGATTTTTTCGATGAATGTACCGAATTATCACATGATTCATTCACGGAAACACTCGAATGAATCCTCAAAAGAGAAACGCATGAAACAATTCATATCATACGCATCACGGGACCAAAGATACCAGAAAAAACATCTCGTCCTTTTTTTCAATCTTCTCAGAAAGTGAGCAAACAGATCGATATTGCGCGTGGATTCCTAGAGAACGCTCGGGAATCTATCAGATATAATCGTCGTATTGAGCGAGTATTCGATGAGATACGACTATTCATCAGCAAGAAAAATACACATATTTTGATTCTATTTCTTCTGGTAGGCGCGACTCTTTTTTTCGGACTGATTTATGTTCTTGTTAGTGCACTTTTCCATGTCAGCAACAATCCATCAGTAGATACCAAGAACCAGATTATCCAAGCAAAAACACTCATCGAGGAGAGTCAGAAGCTCACATCCAATTCCGAAGCATTCAATAATAACATTAGGCAAGCCGAAGATATTCTCTTCAAGATACGTGACAAGCAAGAATACATGAAAGATACTCAACAATTGTTGCAGCGTATCGAAGCGATGAAAAAAGAAATGTACGATATACAAACAGTGGATCTGACGAAACATACAAGCATTGTTCCATTCGATTCGACACAATTCTCTCCACTATGAGTCTTTGAATTCAACAAAAAACTGAACCTCATAGGGAAAGATTCTGCTATTCTTGGGTATATCCAAGGAAATAGTCTACCAACTCCTTCGACATATCCACCTGGTGAAGAAGTTACTGACTTTGATATGACAGATGATGGTACTTTCTACTTTCTGACGAAGAATAATAGAATCCTTTCGACCAAGAGAAATGAAGTCACATATGCCAATGTGACCGGACAAGATTCTTGGGAAAATGCCTCAGGAATCCAAACATTTAATAATAATATTTATCTGACTAATAATTCATGAGGTCAGATCTATAAACACAAACCTGGAACAAATGGATTTTCCCAAAAAATTGAAGTACTCCCAAGTACATTGTCTGGAATTCTCGATATTGGAATTGATGGTGGTTTTTATATTCTGACAGATGAACCGAAAATATACCGCATGATCTCGAAGGACAATGGATCTCCAAGTGGTATTATTCTCAATAAAATACCTGGTGAATATACTGCGGGCAAGAATGGTGATGTTCAGATAGTTGTCCGATCGAATCTGAATCTCATCTATCTTTTGAGTGGCAATAGAATCTGGATCTTCGAACCTGATTCGAAACGCTTCCAGGATGTACGATCTTGGACATATCTCGCACAACTCGAAATATCAACTGCAGAAGAAATACGAACTATATCTGTTCCAAGAGATGGACTGATTTATATCACTACCAATTTGGGAGTTTATAGTGTACCATTCGAGTTCGTCGATAAGAATATCATACTAAAAAACTAAACATGTTTCGAACTCATGCTATCGTCTTGTACATTCAGAAGATTCGAGATAATCAGAAACGCATAATTCTTTTTTCCCGAGATTATGGGAAAATCACCTGTTGGAGTAAAAAAAATGTATTACCAGATATAGGGAATGTTGTCTCTGTTGTCATCGAACGAAGAGGAAATGAGAATCATGTTAAGACTATTGATACCATAGATTCGCTTGGTGATACATTCGAGAATTATGAACAAGTATACAACTTTCTCACACTGATTGAGACACTCTATAGACTTCTACCAGATGCACTAGAGCATCGGAATATCTATGATGATATTCTCGAACTTGTACAATGTATGAGCCAGAGGTATAAAAAAGAATGAAAAAATCCAGAAATATGAAAAATACAACTATTCATACTCATAAATATTCGTATTCTGAAAAGACTTTGATTTTTGAGACAGGAGGTTTTCTTGGAATCCAATATTTTGGATTATATCTATAGAAATATAGAGAAAAAAAGTATCTCCGACATTGCCCAGTGAAAACACCTAAGTAATGATGTAATAACATCACTCCGAGAAATTATTCTTCATACACACTACAATTTTCATTACTGACTCTAATCAACTATGACTCTTTATTTTGTTATTCTTTTTATTCTAGGAACGGTTTTCTGAAGCTTCTCAACGGTACTCATAGAACGCTGGAAAAATGGTAAATCCGGGATTATAATGGGGCGAAGTGAGTGCCCGAAGTGCAATCACACACTTTCAGCATGGGAACTTATTCCTCTTTTTTCATATATATTCCAGCATGGGAAGTGTCATAATTGTCACTCGAAGATTTCGCCATTTTATCCGATTGCAGAAATCTCTATCGGCATTATATTTGTCATCATGTGATATGCGGGGATGAACCTCGAACTGGAGCCACTCTCCGTAGAGATGCTTATTTTTCTCATTCTTGGTTTTATCACAGGTATCTACATTCTCTATGATGCTCGTTATATGGAGATTCCTGATCAGATAATGATTCCATGAATTGTATGATATATCTTACTTATCATACTTTGATACTTTTCTCCAGAAATGAGAACACTGATTTTTGATAGCAATACGTACACAGATTATTCGACACTGATTTTTGATCACATTCGTGCGGCTGTGATTATATATTCATTTTTCTATTTGCAGATACTTATACCTTGAGGATTCTATCTCTTGAGAAAGAAAAAAAGTCGAGAATTCGTGGAACTACTGGTGTCTTATTTCCTATTTCCATTGAGCCTGATTTTCGGAAGAATAGGGAAAAACGAAACAAAAGAATCTAATGAAATAGATATTCCAACATGGGTTGGTGGTGGAGATTTGAGAATTGCACTTTTTATCGGACTCACTCTCGGTAGTATCCATACTGTTAGCACGCTTCTATTTGCCTATATACTTGGTTCTCTTATTGGAGTGATTCTCATTGTGAAACGAGGAAGAAAAAATTCACAAATTGCATTCTGACCGTTCCTTGGAATGGGGTGGTTTCTCTCCATTGTTTTTTATTCTGATATACTAAATATCTTTAATATATAAATATTAATTAAGTCAATTCTTTTTCCTCTTCTTTCGGGGTTTTATCTCGACAGATACGAAAAGAAACATATAATTCGTGGACTCAAATCTTACAAAAGTCAGATTGAGCATTTCTATATTTTTTCGATATACACATATGGACGAACAAAAAATAAAAGCTCTCCGAGATCTCATTCATTCCGCTCAGAATTCTATCCATTCAGCAAAAAAGATTCTCAATTCTCTTTTGGGAGAAGATGAATCTACTGATACTTTCGATCTCAATACCGAAGGGCTCACTTCGTATAATTCATGAAATGACAAAATTATTGAAGGTGTTTTTACGGGTGAATCTATGCTTGGGTCCGACGGCAATATCTATCCTGTGCCCCAGAATTATGCATCAAAATCCCTCCTCGTCCAATGAAGCAAACTCAAAGCACTCATCAATCCAAATGGAAAAATCGTCTACAAAATTATCGGAGAAATTCCATTCGAAAGTGCTGTGGGAATTATTACAAAAAATGGTGAAAAATATCAAATCGCCACTGATACAAAAGTCTATAATGTCCTATTGGCTGCCATAACTTTTCATCACTGTAATGTCGGAGATACCGTGAGTATCCGTATCCCCGAAGGAAAAGATGCAACCTATGCCGTCATCGAAACTGTAATTCCAAAAAAATAAATTTATCTCTTATCTTCCGAATTCTATGCGAACTGCTTCCAATCACAGAATGCCTCGATCACAATTCCAGATTCCTTGGAAATGGATTATTATCATTGCAACTCTTATTGGGATACTTTTCTTGAGTTCTGCACTTTCGAAGAAAAATACATGAACATGAGATGGATCTGCACTAAAGGTTGTAGTACAGTCATGAAGCGAGGCATACATCACACCAGCAAATGGATCACAAAAACAAATTACTGGAGAACAGAGTCTGTATACTTCTGATAATTCCCTTTCAGTATCAAATGGTACCGTACAACTTACTTCTTCATTGATTGATGCCTATATTGTCGCCTCTTCTGACCAATCATATAGAACAACTGAGATTGCCTACAAAGAGCACACAATCGAGAGTGAGAAATTGGAACTGATTCGTGGACAAATATGGATCGAATCACATGGACAGATTACTCTTCAGGCGAAGAATTTTGAGGCAAGTATTATGGATGGGAATATCGTACTCGTAGAACAAAATCCAATAGTGAGCACTCTCTACGCACTAAAATGAGACATACCTCTCACTACCGAAGGAAGAAGCTATACACTCACAGCAGGCAAGAAAATCATGATATCCAAGTCTGATCTCTCCAATCCAGGAACAACACTTGATATGCTTTCGATTGCTATTGGTGATTCTCTCGCGCAGAATCCTCTTTTTCTCATGAGAAATGGCTCCACACTCCTCCAGAATACAGGAATTGATAGCAATCAATGAACTCTATCAGGTGATGTATTATCCAACTCTGGTGGTACTCTCATAGGATCAAGTATTCGCTATATAGAAATCACTACCCCGACCGATCTCGCAACTGTCTCAACTGCTACTATTGATATTGCATGAAAGATTCTCTCGAAAGACGTGACTCGTGTGACAATCGATGATGTTGATGCTATAGTAAGTCCAGTTGATGAATCATTTATCCTGAGAAATATACCTATGAGTGGTGATATCATGAATATCGTCTACAAAGCATACTCAAAAGATTCGACTATTCTGGAACGCTGAGTCTTGACACTCTATCCGAAAAATAAACAATCTGGAACCGATAAGCTCACACCGAACAATTTTCCTGTCAATGATAAAGATTACCATATCAATAGTCCAGTCGAAAATCCATACAAAACCACTGATTCTACTGTGACAGTGAGTGGAACTGTTCCACGAAATACAGTTCAATATATCATGGTCAATAATTTTCGTCTCAAAAAGTTTGTACCAAATTCAACGACATGGTATTACTATGCCAGTACTGACTATGATACTATGAAAGATGGAATAAATCTCTACGAAATTGTTTTCTATGGAAGCAATAACCAAATCCTCTACAAACAACTCTTTACTATTGTAAAAGAAGCAAAGGGTTCCGTCTCAGGAGAAACCATTCAATAATTCATCATTCCATTCCGCAAAAAAGATTCTCAATATTTATGGCTTTTTCTCAATCTCTCTGGAAACATCGGTGAGCAACAATGATAGAACTGATGGGTGTTCTCGCAATTATGGGACTCGGAATTGCAGCACTCCTTGAGACTATTGGATGAGGTATTTATTTCGCGAAAGATACAGAAAATAATATCAAAGCGATCAATCTCGCACGTGAATGAATAGAGTGAATGACGAATATTCGAGATACGAATTGGATGCGGTTTTCGAGTGATAGATGAAATTGTTGGAAGACGAAAGATTACAACGGACTCTGTATCAATGATACCTCATTCGCTTGAATTATCTGAGACTGATCATACATCCTCTATATAAGGAATGGGGCATGGTATCTCTCTGGGATTTCTACTACACCATATACTACCAATTGGACAGCATATTCCAAAGCATTCAAAGTAGGCCTCGATGATAAAGGATTCTGGACACAGACGGGAGTAACTACCACGACGTTGTGTAATTCACAAACACAGACAGGATGCTTATCTCCCTTCACGAGAGAAATCACTGTCAAACTCGTTGGAACTGGAACAATGAATATCCAGAGCATTGTCAGATGGCAAGGAAAACGCATGAGAAACGTCACCCTTGAAACAGTTTTGACGAATTGGAAGTCGAACTTCTAAATATTTGCGAGAAATATAACTTTGTGTTATGCTAAGGTGGAATACCAATATAAATTCCACCTTTTATGTTCAAATACTCACAATGGCTCTCATGAACTGTGACGTTCATATGGATATGTAACTGTCTTCTTGCCAGTATGATTGCTGTGCGCGAAATATGGATTCCATATATGGATGCTGGGGGTGATTCATATACGAAAATCACCAGTGACCCCTTCGATGGCACAACGATGCCTATTGCCTATGTTCCTGACTGGACAAAGACAGAAAACCAAGACAAATCAAAACGATTCGAAGATATTTCTATCAGCGATTATGTATCCATTCCTCTATACAACCAACTCGCACTTCTCAATGATATAGAAAATACCTCAAAGGCATCAACCATCCTTCATTATACATATACCGTACCATATATGGGAAGTTATAGCCTCAATTATAAGGAAAATGATGGGAGTCATCTTGGTGTTGATATTCGCGCACCTATAGGAACTCCCGTACTCTCTATGGCAAATGGGGTAGTGATTCGTACGGTTGAAGCTGATGCAACTGGGAACAAATTCATCGTCGTTCGGCATGATAATGTTCCTCTGAATGGAGTGAACCAAACTCTGTATTCATCTTACCTTCACCTCTCAGAGATTCTGATTCCAGAAGGAACAAAAGTGAAGAAAGGCGATATGATAGGACGAGTCGGCATGACAGGAATTGCCACAACACCACATCTTCATTTCCAGATCGATAATACGAATGCACCATTTCATCCGTATTGGCCATTCACAACATCGGATTCACAAAAAGCAGGATTAAGTTTTTATGAATCAGTAAATGCTGGTCTCGGAAAAGAAAATGCACTGAAATACACAATAAATCCTATGAATTTTGTGAACACGTATCTTGGCGGCCTCCAACAAGATACATTTTCTAGTGCACCAACTCAAACTTCTACCAGTACATCTTCGACTTCTACTGCACAATCTAATTCTCCACAAACAGTCATAGCATCATATGTATCGACGAATCTCGAGGCATGCTCCCAAAAACGATACAATGATGTCAGTACAAAAAGTACTCTCGGAAAGATGCTCTATACACTCATAGATGATAAATGTCTATTCCAAGGATATGGATGAAATTTCTCAGCCAAAACAACAGTCACGAAAAAAGAAGCACTGGTGGCGATTATGAAATACTACGGAATCCAACCATCGAATGGAACCAGTCCATTTCTCGATATTGCCATCGGAGATAACTTCCAGGGATATGCTGTGATCGCATACCAACGATGAATCATCGAGGGAAACTACGCGTATCCTGATAAAATCATCACAAAAGGAGAATTCATAGATCTCCTCGTCAAGGTAGCTCGACCAACAAAAAATACCTCCGGGATAGCTATATTCCGAGATATCAATAGTACGAATATATACTATCAGAGCGCTCAAGATTATGGTTATATGATTCATGTAAATGGAGGAAAACTCTATCCAAACACTCTCATGACTCGGTCGAATCTCGTACAGATTCTCTACAGACTTCAATAATAAAGTAGATTTTTCTATGAAAATAAATACAGTGTCAAAGTTATTCATTCTTATGTATGTCATCAAGTAAAATCATATTCCTTTCTCTTGTTGGAACAATAATCATCTGAATTTTGATTGCTTTCTGGATGCTCAGTAGGAATTCGGATTCGACGAGTACAGTAGAGAAATGATCTCTGACTGTCTGGATTGTGTGAGATACAACAGAATGATATGATACCCTCACGACTGGATTTCATGAATATGCACCAGAATACAAGAATATCAGTATTACATTCAAGAAGTTCAGTGACTATGCATCATACCAAAAAATACTTCTCAGTACTCTTGCAGATCAAAAATGACCAGACATATTCATGGTCGATGCAGGAGCAGACAATATTCTCCGTGATAAAGTCGAACCCATTCCTTCTGAATACATAAATACATCCGACTTTGCCAAAAGATTCGATGATATATTTCTCCCTCTTCTCGAGAGCTCAGGAAGCACTAAATCTGCGACCACATATTTGCGATGAGTGCCACTTGGATATGAGACGCTTGGGATTTTCTACAACAAGTCGCTTCTCGTGAATATTCCAAGAACATGGAATGATATTAGTGCTATGTATACCGATGGAGCAAGTCCAGATATTTTTCCAGTGAATATCGGAATGACTCCACGATATACTCCCTATGCCACCGATATTATTGGACTTTTTCTCTTGCAGGATGGATCCGAGAGTTATACAGAGCTATGATCATATGAAAAATCAATTCGAGACTATCTCTCATATGGATATAGCTCTATTCTCTGATCCCAAGAATGAGATGCAAAAACCCTGAATGAGATGGAGAATACTCTTTCTGCATCAAAATTCACAACCCTTGATCTCTTTATACGTGGACAGATTGCATTCGTTATCGGATATCCGAGCATGATACAGGAATTAGAAGATGCAAAAAAACGTGC
Source organism: Candidatus Gracilibacteria bacterium (assembly GCA_028687475.1). NCBI lineage: Bacteria > Candidatus Altimarinota > Candidatus Altimarinota bacterium. The sequence goes on from JAQUAB010000003.1 coordinate 19,429, forward strand.
AGGAACAGAGGCGATAAATAGTATTGTTCTCACGGAAAAAATCCCACAAAAATCAAACGGTAGCAATGGGACGAATATCGCAAAATATCGATATTTCTGACTCTCAAAAACCTCCCAAAATTCTCTTCTCTGAGCGAAGTTCCTAGACTATCTACTCACGGAAGATGCCGAGAAACGCTTTCTCGAAGCGTTTCCTCTCTATATTCCCGCCCAACGAGCATTCTACGAAAGTGCACAAGATACCGTACTCTCGAATATATTTTCGCGAGCCAAACTCGATAGTTTTATCCCATCTGTCAATCAAACACTCCAGACATTCGACTACGGGAACAAGATAGAATTCGAAAAGATTCTCTGGGATAATATTGACAGAAATGGAAAAATAGATACAAATAACATTATTAAGCTTTTTGAATCCTCTATCTGATGTGAAATCACGACTGAAAAATGTGAGAAGTAGGCTTTTGTTCGAAGAATTGCAAAATATAAAAGAATCTGCTACAATCTCTTTGTTATCACCTCTTTCAAAAATATGCAGAAAAGAATTCTCACATATGTACTTCATAGTATTGTTATTTTTCTCGGACTAGTTATGAGTCCTTTCGTTTTCGCAGACTGTAGTGGATGGTTCAGCTTCGGAAGTTGCGAAGTCAAGCCACCAATATGCAACGACAATAGTTGTAGTCTCAGTGGCGGTGTCGAAGCTGTGGGAAACGCCGTGAGCGGATTTGTCACGAAAAAAACACTCACAGCATACGTACAAGATATTATCGTATACCTTCTTGGTTTTATCTCTTTGATTGGAGTGATTTATATCATGTACGCTGGGTTCCAGGTTATGACTGGAGCTGGAGATGAAGAAAAACTCAAAAAAGCAAGAAATATTATTATCTACGTCATTCTCGGTATAGTACTCATGTGGATTGCTTATTCTCTAGTGAATTGGAGTATCAACTTCGTGAATGGAAAATAACATCCAATTCATACTCAACTAAAAATACATTTCGAAATTAACTCTCTATGCACCCTATCTCTACACGAATCATTTCTCTCATTACCCTCTCTCTTCTTGTTTTCTCAAGTACAAATATTATTTTTCTTGGGAATCTTTCTATAGAAACTGTTTCTGCCTACACCGAAAGTGATGCGAATACATTCGCATACTATCAGAGAATTCTTCAGGGATCTATGGAGGAATTAGAGAGTGAATTTCGAATCAACTCAACCGTCAGTACGAGCACACTCCAGAATATCAAGAATCTTGTCCAATCAGCATACGATAGACTTCCTGATTCATCTGATGTTGCTACAGAAAATGCGAGTGCCAAAAGAGGGACTGATCTCGCGATCGACCTCGCTATGAAAAATCCTTCTACACAAACTCATGTTAGCAATGCAGTAACCGCCATCCAGAAATTTATCACGAGCAGTAAGATTGGGAAGATCACTGGGTCTATCAGTGCGAATCCTTCTTCAGGAAATGCTCCACTCACTGTGTCATTTCTCGCTACTAATGTCAGTGATCCTTCTGGAGTGAGCCCAACTGCGAGCAATTACGTCTGGTGGATACGTGAAGATGGTGGATATCGTCGAGAAATCGGCCGTGGAGCGAGTCTCACATACACTTTCAACCAAGAAGGAAGCTATCAGGTTTTTCTCGATGTTATTTCTGGAAGTCGAAATAAGAAAGGATATACTGATGTTCTTCCGCTTTCTATATCCCAAAATATCCAAGTCAAACCACGACTCGGAGAAATCACACTTCTCGTAAATGGGGTCAATGTGAGCACTCTCTCGAAACTCAAAGTCAACCCTAGCGTTGGAAAGATAGGAATCATTCTCGATGCTACAGCATCACGCGCTGTGAGCAATGGTACTATTCTGAGAACCAAATGGGATTTCGGAAATGGAAACACTATCGAGTACAATGGATCCCCTGTTATCGAGAGACAAATATATGCCAATGAAGGAACGTATACAGTATCTCTAGAATTGACGACGAATGAAGGAACATCATTCAGAAAGGAAATCCAACTCAATATCGTTGATCCTGCCGCTGTAATATCGAGTGATAAGAATATTGGATTCGTAGGAGAAAACTTCCAGATGAAGGCACAGACGTATTTCAGTAATACGAAAAATGTGGACTACACATGGACTGTTCAATCAGTAGATTCCACAAATTCGAGCCCACTGTATACACAAGAATGACAAGCGTTCAGTTACAAATTTCCACAAGTAGGAGATTATATTGTCACATTGATGACAAAAAATCCAAATGGATCCGAAGATCGAGATAGTAAAACTATCACTATAGAATCCCATGAACCAATTGTGAATCTGGATGCACCAAGACCAGTTTCATCTGAGAGACCAAATACGATACTTTTTGACGCATCCAAGAGTATGGATGCTGATACAAATACTTCAAAAGACCTCACATACAAATGGTCTATCGACGGTAATCTCATTGCACTCGATAATTCTGAAAAGAATGGTGCTATTGGAACACATGTTTTCAGTGAAAAAGGAACTCATACCGTTTCTCTGACGGTCGCGAATAAATATGGAAAAGTAAAAACTGTAGACAAAACATTTGATGTCGCATCAACTCTTGCAGTCAATGTAAATATTGTTCCTCGTGCGGCTCCAATTGGAACACTCGTCAGCTTCCAGGCAATTGCACCAAGAGCAGCATTTTTCGAGTGGAATCCTGGAGATGGATCTGCACCAGTCAATGGTCAGATGGATAATATCGATCATATCTATAAGAAGACTGGCATTTATTCTGCAACACTGACAGTGAAAAATGTCGATGGAAGTGAGACGAATTCCATAACTCGAAAGGTATATGTCACAGATGCAAGCACACCTTTTGCTCTGATTGATGTAAAAAATGCTTCGAATTCCGTGATAGAAGATGAGAACGCATGTGGAGCAGGTGGAGCATATCTCGTCAATCGTTCTGAATGAACTACACTCGATGGATCAAATTCGATTAATATCGACGGAAATAATACAGGACTTTCGTATACATGGAAATATCTCGACCGTGTCAAGACGGGACCAACTCTTTCTGAGAAGTTCACAGAACTCGGATGCTTCCCAGTAACACTCACCGTAAAAAGTGCGACAAATGGCGCAAGTTATACGAGCAAACGATATATCCAAATAAAAAATATTGTACCAAAACTTACTTCTATTTCTACAAATATTGACCAAAACAAGCAAAGTAGCCAAAAAGTTATTGTAAATGTGACGGCTGATGGCGCGAGTGATCCTGATGGAGTCATCACAACTTATATTTGGTATTACAAGACAGCGAGCGATGATGAACCACAGAATATAAAAATAACTCAGAGTCCAACAACCACTTTCGTTCTTCCAAATGTTACCGAAAAATATACATTCTGAGTGATTCTGGAGGATAATGACGGTGCTCAGACCAATTCCATCGATGTCATAAAAGATCAAGCTCCTCTCCTTATCAGCAATGAAGATGGAAATTTGAGTATGCCTCTTATTACTCTCACGATTCCAAAAAGTCAGGTACTGGCCGGAGAAAGTGTGGACTTTGTCGCGAGTGCCAAGACGATCGTATGAATGGATATAACAAGCAAGAGTGAATATCAGTGGGATTTCGACGGTGATGGAAAAATCGACAAAAAAACGACAGAGGCTCGTACCAATTACACCTATAAAAATGCTGGAACATATACAGCGAAAGTAAAAGTGACCTACAACGGTGTCAGCAACTCGAAATACCAGACTATCATCGTGAAAAATGAACTGAAAGCGAAAGTAATAGGATATCGATCTGATGATGCTGTATATCTCATCAATACGAGTGCTGGAGTATACGATACTACTTCATGGCAAGTCGGAGAAATCCGATCTGATGCGTTGTATAGTATTTCTGTTCCTACAGATATATTCAATGCCGGTAATCAATCATCCAAGATACTCACTGTCTCAGCAAATGGAAACGAAAGCTCTAGTGTAGAGATTACACTGAGTGCAATTCAGGATATCAATAATACGCTTTCTGGTGGTATATATCTTCAGTCATACCCTGTTATCGAAAATGATACGATTCATGTGGCATCGAGGGGAGAGAATGTATTACTTTCACTCTATGGAAATGCTGGAACAAACTATGCCATCGATACGAATACGAATATCGATTCTGACACCAATGGCACACCGAATGATGATATTGATAACAAGGACTTCCCTTCTTATATTGATGGTTCTGTCTTTGTTTTTGATAGCACGAACATGAAGACTCATTCACAGAAAATGAAACTTTCTGTACTAAAAAATGGAACAATTATCGGAAGTCGAGAAGTAGAAATTATTGCCGACTTCATCGCTGATACTTCAGACAGCACAACACGCGATATTTCTGGAACTGGATCTGAAGGATTTTCTCAGAAAGATAAAAATAATCTCGAAAATCTCCAGGCAAAAATCCGAAATCTCGAGTCCGATGATCGTATTATTCTCACCCAAGAATACAATAGCCTGATAGAAAACTGGGATGATGAACTCGAACGTACGAAAAATCTGATCGGTATCCAAGAAGAAGTCGAATCAAGCGCTGGCATGACCGATAGTCAAAAGAAAGAATTTGCTACTCTTATTGATACGATTCTCGTAGGTGATGCGACTGCGACTGATGAGGTCACTGTAGCAACAAAAGTGATCGAGAGTTTGATTCCTGCAGATAATCCGAACAAAACAATCATCACGGAAAAGCTCGAAGCCATAAAATCTCACCCTGGAAATCTCACAGAAAATAAGACACTCGGAACAGCGATTCTCGAACTCATCAAGGATGACACGTCTATCGAAGATAAGTATAAACTCATCATCCGAAGTCAGCTACAGATTATCGTGAATGGTGGACAAGAAAGTGTCCCAACAAATGAAATCACAACCACAGATTCTGGAAGTAGTGGCATTATGGGATTCATAGTAGGAATAGTGAAAGTGTTTGGATTTATTATGCTTATCATTCTTGTGATTGTTTTGGTTGGATTTATTTTCTACCGAGTCACGAAGAAAAAAGATGATATTGGTTTCCAAGATTTTCTGATTGATTCTATTTTTCACTCAAGAAATAGAGAAAAAATAGTCACAACAGGAATCACTCAGAATCAGAACAAAGCGGAAATAAAAGAGTTTTCTGTAGAAGTTGATCCACTTTCAGCGATAAAACCTGAAGAAACCAAAGTATCAGAAAAAGTTGATCCAATGGCATCTTTTAGTCAAGATGTTCCATCGATAGCTACTACTACATCTCCTGAATGAGAAAATAATCTATGAACTCCTCTTCTACCCGAAGAGCAGGCAAATATTCCTGATTGGCTCAAGCCACAAGATAGTGCAAATACACTGCCAGAAACAACAACTCTAGCGGAAAGTTCTGAAACAAAATCACAATCAGAAGAACCAATAGAAATAGATCCTCTACCCACAGAAGTAGATCCTCTGTCTATGGAAAATGGTAGTGTTCCAGATTGGCTCAAAACGCCTTCAGAAACACTCTCAGAAACAATTCCTGAAGCTCCTGAGACTCCAGAAAATTCTGAAACAACTCCAGAAAATTCTGAAACTCCGAATATACCAGAAGAAAGTTCAGATTCAGAAATTCCGACATCGGATGAAAATATTCTCTCAGAAGAGACTCTCACTCCTGATGGAGAGACTGAAAAAAATCGGGCACAGGAAAAAAAAGAAGATGTCTCAGAAACTCCGCTCACCACCAACACAACTCCATGAGAGACACTTCCCGATTGGCTCATAGATTCTGTGTCGAACTCTGAACCAGAGAAGAAACTCGATGAAAAACCAGAAAAAAGTAAACAACCTCCACAAAAACAGAAGAAACCAAAAGAAAAAAGTGAAAAAAAGAATGAAGTCACAAAAGAAACTCCGAATACTACTCCCAATACAGATGCATCAGATCTTCCCGATTGGCTCAAGTAAAACGAAATCCTCTAAGAATATTTTCTTCTTAGAGGATTTTTTTGACGGGAAGAGCCATTCTCTGTATACTGTCGACAATTAACTTTTTTTCTATGACAGAACGAGCTCCAACCGATTCAGAATGAATGCCAGAAGAAAATACAGAATCTCTTCTCGCTGAGATTCTTGCATCACAAGAACAGAAACAAGATATCACGAATAATGATACTCTTTGATGAGAGCAGACCAATATTTCTCCTATATCTCCAGATACTGAGAATTGAAACAAGACTCCAGCTCCGAAAAAACCACAAGAACCGATTTCTCTTGGAACTTTTCTGAAGCTCGTAGTATCTATATTTTTTGTAGCTATAGTATTCCTCGGAAGTATTGGAGCATATATTGTTCTCAATCCAGAAGATGCTGTTTTTCTCATAAAAAATCTGAACATTAACCCGAATGATGTTGCAATTCGACTGAAACAACTCATAAACGGAACTTTTGGGTCGGTGATGTTCGTTCTATCCATTATATGGATTATTTCACTTTTCCGAGCGTTCTGGACCCCGAAGGACCTCAAGAGAAAAAGAATATTCGCATGGCTCATAGCAGGAATACTAGCTGTTGTTTTCTTTTCTACACTTACTTTCTGGATATATATATACGGGAAAATCCAGACTATTGACTTCATCAATCTCTCTGGAAATATACTCATGTACGACAATGACCTCTATAATCATGAAGAAAGTCGAGACAACGCACAAATAACGAGTGGAACAAATATCATTGGTCCAATAACTATAATGTTCGATATTCGAGCCAATGCTAAAGCTATAAGCAAAGAATATCTCGTAGATATTCAGAGTTATTCGATAGATAGCGATGGATGAGTATGTAATGATGGAACATCAGTAGTTATAGGTAACAATGCACTGGAAGAAAAAAGTATCGTTTGTTCATTCAATCAGGTGAAAACATACAATGTAAAAGGAATTTATAATACTATTTCTCAGATTGGAGAACGACAAAAACAAGCAATCCCAATGCGGATCGATCCTATAGAAATCCGAGGAATTGTCTCTATCAAACAGGGGGTAAATATACAAGGAAATAAAATTATCACGCTCGATGCGAGCGGTCTGAAAAAACTCGGAACACCACGATGGATATATACACAATCGAACATCATTGCAGAGGGTATGAGTATCACAGAAACCCTTTCTGATATTCCACAATATGTTTGTTTCCGGTTATTTAGTGACGTTTGTGATAGAATCTTTGTTCTCGAAGATGCTGAGCAGAAAGATATACAATGAAGCATTACGAGCGTTCAAGATGAAGTAGATCCTCTTTTATTTCATCTCTCACTTTCTGGAACAAACATCAATCAGAATCAGATTACCCAAGTACAGTGGCTGACTATCAACGAACTCTGATGAAAAACATCTATTTGTACGAAATGAAGCTATGCTTGTGAGTATCATTCTTCATCATATGGAACTCAAAATATCCAGGCGATTGTCGAAATGGCTGACGGACAAAAATATACGTTCGAAACTACTATTCAGATACAAGAACCACTTCGTCTCATGAATAATATGAAAGTCCTCGATGCAAAGGGTAATCTCCTGAATACAAAAGACACGTACCAAAGTACCCTAAAAGCGTATGTTATAGAGAATGTTCTCACTCCTCCAGCTGTTCTCACACTCGATGGACGAAATATCGGGATCACAAACCCATGATATTCACTCGAGAATATATCATGGAAAATAGAAAGTCAGAAAGGAATTGAAGAAAAACAAGGTGATCTTGTCAGCATCACACTCGACAAACCTATCCGATATACCATCAAGTGAACATATAGTTTTCGAAAACTAAGCACCAATACTCTGGAAGAAGCACGAGATATTGTGATTATCGATATAGAAAAGAAAAACCTCGTGCCAAGAATCGATATAACAACTTCTTCTGACTATATTCCATCTGTTGTGACCGTTGATGCCTCTCAGTCAGAATCGACAAATGGTGAAATCAAGAAATTCATTTTTGATTTCTGAGAAGGAAAAACACCAATCGAATGAGATGCTATCCAACAATACGAATATATCACCTCCGGTGACAAGGAAATTTCTGTGACTATTGTCTCAGCGAGCGGCGAACGAGCCACTACAAAAAAAACAGTAGTACTCAAAGATGCTGTCAAAACTGTGGGATTCACACCAAGTATTACTCCTGGAATTATGAATATGCCTGTCGATTTTGAAGCGACTGGAACAAATGGGCAAGTACAAGACTATATATGGAATTTCTGAGATAATACCCAAACAACCCGTTGATATAGCACAACACATACATTCACGCAAACAGGAGCGTATTCTGTTTCTCTCACTGTGATATACACAGATGGAACGAGAAAAACAGACACAAAAAGATACGAAGTAACGAGTGAAATATAGACTTGCTTATTCGAGGGATTTCTGCATTGGTATAGGATTATATTTTTCTCTCGTCTTTCGCATGGACAAAAGTTCCGACAATATCTTCGGAACATATTTTATCGATATCCTCAATACGACAGACATATATTGGCATTGCCTCATCCTTCGCTAGAGCAATAGCTGCCTGATCCATAACACGAATATCATTCTGGATAACTTCATGCAGATAGAGTGAATCATGGCGAACAGCGTCATGATGTTTTTTTGGGTCCTTATCATAGATTCCATCTACTTTCGTCGCCTTCACGACCACATCACACTGGAGTTCAAGAGCACGGAGAACCGCACAAGAATCAGTAGAAAAATATGGATTCCCTGTTCACCCAACAGATATCACCACTCTTCATTTCTCCATATGACGCAGGGCTCTTCTTCGAATGAATTCCTCAGCAACACGTTGGGATGGAAGTGCACTCATCACACGAACATCTACTCACTCATCTTCGATAGCTTCCCCGATAGCAAGACCATTGATAATAGTCCCCATCATTCCCATATAATCCCCTGTTACACGATCGAATCCACCAGCCTCAAGCTCTATACCACGAAAAATATTCCCACCTCCTACTACAATAACGATTTCCAGATTCTCCACTTGCACGAGATGTACGATTTTTTTTGCGAGAAATGAGAGAAATTTTGGATCGATTCCATATCCTTGTTCACCTTGAAGTGCTTCACCAGAAAGCTTAAGAAGAATACGTTTTGGAGTGTGATATTTTTTCATGAGAAAGATTAATTAATGGTGAAGCCCCGAGTAAAAAGAAAGAATACTACAGAAAAAGCAAGTACGAGAATAAAGAGAATTGTAAGTCCGAGAATCATGGAATTTCGTTTGAGAATCTCTTTCTCAAGTGTAGTTACTTTTTCCGAGAGTCACTTCGTGTCTTCATCTCCTTTTGCCTTCGCACTTTCGAGAAGATATGTTGCCTTCTTGTATTCTGTGAGAGGAATGGAATTCTGAAGTTCTGTCTCACTCTTTCCGAGACGATATGAGAGATCTTGTATTATCTCATCTTTCTTGGTAATTATTGCTTGTGTCTCCTCGAAAAATCGAGCAAAATCAGGAAGATTCTGACGATTCCCCGGATGCACAATCTCATGAGAAAAATTACTTTTTCCCTCATCTTTCTCTTCTTCTTTATCGAGAATCACGATATAATCCTCTTCCCGTCTCGATGGATCCATCATACGAAGTGTCTCTACATCTGAATCTTCGAGAAACATTTTTTTCCCGATGCGACGAGTACGAATACGATTTGCCTGAATATGTCGGTCAATAGTACGTGTAGAAACCCCGAGGCGCTGTGCTGCCTCCACTCGATCAATAGCAAAAGCCATAGAAAAATATGCTAGATAAAAACGAGCTGTATTTTATAAAAAAACTGTGAAAAAACAAATTGCTTTCGGAAAATCTAAGTAAAACTATACAATAAGACGATTGTGGCAATATAGACGAGAAATATCGCTACCGCATCCCAAGCAAGAATGAGTTGCTTTATTTTTGACTTGTAAGTGAGACCAATGATGACAATTGCAGACATGATGACAATCCCGAAAACCGTGATAAGATTGGTATCACTCACATCCGAGAGAAAACGTCATTTTGTATAGAAAATGTCATCGATAAAGAGAATAAAGACGTTGAAAATATTGCTTCCGAGAAGATTCCCTACTGAGAGATCAATAGAGCCCATACGGATAGCCGCGAGTGATATAGCAATCTCTGGAAGTGACGTAGAGATAGCGAGAAATATCGAACCAACGAATGATTGTCCGAGTCCTGTCATGATAGATATTTTTTCTGCGAAGTGTGGGAGGAACAACGCTGCACCAACGATGATAGAAGCAAATCCGATATACCGAATAATTACCTGTCTGAGCGTGAATTTGTGTTCCTTGATCTCATCATGAATATCATCAGATTGTTCTCGCTTGGTATACTGATAGATGAGTCGCATCGAACCAAGATACATGATCATAAAAAGTACGCTGATTACCCCAATTCCTCAGATATTGAACTCTGTAGGGAGAAAGAGTCCAATCCCCACAATAGCTATCAGGATGAGTCCGAGAGCTGCTGCGAGTACGTGACTCTGAGAGGAATTTGCCAAAAGTGGCTTATCTTTCGGGAGAAATGCATCCATCACCGCAAGAATCCCGAGATTGACAAGACAACTTCCGAGAATGTCACCCGCAGCCAGATCAGCCGATTGTACGATAGCTGAAGAGCTAATTCCTACCATGAGCTCTGGAAGTGAGGTCACTCCCGCCATGAGAATGAGCCCAATCCACGCCTTCCCGAGACCAGTCATCTCCGCGAGGAGATCACCATAATAGGAGAGCTTTTTTCCAGCGAAAAATATGAGTGCCGCCGCGGTGAGAAATCAGAAAATATCAGACATGAGAAGAAGAAATTAGAGAGTAAAAAGTTTTTCGAGTATTCTCTTTCCTGTGTTAACCGAAGTGAGTTCACGGTCACCACCAAGACCCGGAGTTGCATTCACTTCGAGGATGACTCAACCTGTTTCAGAAAGTGATTTCGTAAAATCAGAGGATAAGATATCCACTCAGCAAATTCCGAGTCCGAGTTCTTTTGCTATACCTACACATACCTCCTTGATACTTGGATGAATAGTATCAGTAATATCTTCTAGTGTTCCACCTGTACCTAGATTGGAGTTTCATCGAAGTTGTAGTTGCACTCAGCTTGGAAGAATCTGATTGAGCTCATGTCATTGTTTAGCAACAAAATGTATAAGCTCTTCATTTTCTTCGATAAAAGCTAGTGGAGAATTATATCCTTCTCCCCGCAATGAATTGTTTTTATTCTCATAAGAAATAAGTTGGTGAATGGTTGATTCTCCATTTCACTTAATAACAGGAGGATTCCTCTGAATAGCAAGTGTCACTTCCCCAAGAACCACCAATACTCGACACTCATCTCATGAAATCTGTTCCTGAACAATCATTCTCGGATATTTTTCAAATGATTCTCAGAGCTTCTTTTGGAGCTCAGAGATAGAGGTGATATTCATCTTGACTCCATCACCGTGAGCCCCATCTATTGGCTTGATAACCAGAGGGAAATGAAAATCTCCAAATACTGTCCAATCGTATTTTGGAAAATCCTGTTCATCGATATATCGTGTCTTTGCTATCGGGAAATGATGTCTCTCCAAAAATGAATAACAGAGTTCCTTGTCATTGGATATCTTGAAGCCAAGAGATGAGTTCTGTCAAAAATCCGTACTCTTGAAAAGTATCTCTTTTCCATTTCCTTTCACGAGAAAGAAGTTCTTCTCAGGAATAAGGAGTTCTGTCTTGAGTCCGAGCTTTTCAGCTTCTTCGATGAGTACTTGAGATGAGACAGACCAATAGGTCATAGGTTTTGACATACAAGAAGTGTAAAGAAATTATTCTTCCTCGTTCAGCTTTCGCAGAAGTGGAGAGAACCGGAAGTATTCAAAAAGCTGGAGTCACATATATCGTCCGACGAGAATATTGAGAACCACTACGAGAATGATGATATCAGGATACGAAATCAGAAAATACTGAAGCGTCTTGTAATCCAGCAAGAGATAAATAATCCCTGTGATAATCACATATTGTACAAAATCAAAAATCCCCGCTCGGCTAAACATATCAATATCTTCCTGAAAAACCTTATCAGAAAAGACAATCGTAACAAAAAATGGAAAAATAATCAGTGAATTATCGAAGATAGCATAATTGATGAGAGAAAGCTCGAAGAAGTTGTCAATACCCAGAATAAAAAGAAATATGGCGATATAAAAACTAATAAGGAGAGCGCGTTTCGCATGGAGAAGAAGATGTATCTTTTTCGTGAATAAGTTCACCGCAATAATAGAAACAAGTCCAATAATAATAAATATCATCGAAGATGAAAAACCGAGCACTACCAGTGTAATAGCGAGAAGAATCGGATAATAAATCCCAAACACATTGAATCCGATAACTTGCTTCAATATATTCAGAATCAACACAGCAAATGTAATAGAAAGAAGAGAAGCGAGAAGCTGATAAGAAAATCCTGCATACGCGAGGAATTCGAGAAAACTACTCAGACTGTATATAGTTTTAGATTTTTCATACGAAATCTCTTGTCCGATGAGTATATCATCTTTTTCTCAGGATGATACGCGCGTCATCAATCCGTAAAACTGATCTTCCGAGATGAGAAACACTTTTGTTGCTCCAATCTGCGAAAGTGACGACGCGAGAACCTTCGAGAGAAGCGAACGAGAAAAACTCGAAATAATATAGATTTTCTTTTTCGTGAAACTGATAGGTTTTGTCTTCTGGAGCTTGGTGATATCCGAGAAAAAACCAAGCACATCAGAAGTTCCTACGACAAATATATCACTCTGATCGATATTTTCCCATATATTCTGACTCTCTTCCGAATTTGATATACTGACTTTTCCCGTGAAGCCTTTGTAGAGGATGTTATTTTTCTCGAAAACATCGCGAATCCCCGTCTCGATACCAGATCTCTCAGTTCCAACATATGTAAAAACACTATCATATACTCGAATCTTTTGACTCACAATGCCTTCGCAGGAATTATCCTGGGTTGTGACTTTTGCCTCAAGTGTTACTTCTCCTGGCGTTGTGAAATACCGGAGATATTTTTCCCTATCCTTGACGGTTTCCACCACTTTCTTGTCTCTCCGCAAGGTATATACGACACTTCCAGAAAAGTCAGAACCACTTCCAGAAGAAAGGATAAATTCATGAGTCGACCCGACTTTGACTTGATCGGGTCAAGTGATCGAATAGAGAGTACTACAAGAAATGGGCGCAACCTCAACTACATCCCCCGTCGCTGCGAAGGCAAAAACAGGAATAAAAAGGAAAAAAATGAAAACAAGTATACGAGTCATAAGGAAAAATTTAGAGAAATTCGATGATTTTTAAGTCTTGTATTTTTATTTTTCAGAAAAAGAGTTTCTCGGCATTCCCACCTTCTTTTTCTATCCAGTCCTTCACTCGCATATATCCATCGAGATACATTTTATCTTTTTGGTATGTAGTTCATGGAATTCCGCGAGTTCCAGAATGAATGATTCACCGCTTGAGTCTGACTGCATCAGAAAAAAGAGATTCGAGTGTTTTCTCAGGATACAGAGTTCTCAGAAGATCAATCGTCTCAGAAAATGAAAGTGTATCAGTCATTCCGAGAAGATAATATTTCACATACATTGCATTTTTCTCATATCATGCAGGAAGATGAGAAAAAGATCTATAAATGGCGAATCACTCTTCATCAGCAAGATAATACCCCGTACCGTATTGGAATAATTTGAGTCATTGTGTTTGTCCTGCGAGATATCTCTTGAAGTGTGTTCCTATCTCATGGGTGAGAATCGCATCGATTTCTTTTTCTCGTATAACTGCATTTCGAGAAATATGAATCTTCACATCTTTCCCGTATGAGACCGACATCCGCGAGAGGTTCCCGCTCTCGATACTTATAGGAATTTTCTTGATATTATGTGTCTCAAAATATGCATGAATAGCACTAATAATCTGATCCAGAGTCAGAATTCTTCATAAAATTGCATCATCAGTTTTGTTTTGTTGACCCAACAACACTTTCTCTGTGGCTATCTGGAGAAGTTCCGTGTTCGTTTCTCAGAAAAGAAGAGAATTATAACGAAGTATCTCTTCATGATTTTCTGTTTTATATGCTTGTACCAAGGAAAGTTTGTTCTGAATTTCCTCGATTTTTTCTCGATACAATTCCGCTATATCGAGTCATATTGACCGAAATCAGAGCGCTTTTTCCATGAGAAGATCGAGAGAACTCTTGAGAAATTCTATTTTTTTGTCATCAGGGAAACGGTAACGAAAGACAGGATTGAAACCAATAGGATTCGCAATGAATTCATCGAGAAGAGCAAAATAATTTTCTGGTTTCAGGAGAGAAGAAAGGTTTATTTTTCGCGAAACTCGATACACTGCATCATCGAAATCTATCAATTCTTTTGTCCATTTCACATCATTTTCGATTTTTCGATTGACGACGTATATGCTCGGATTAATCAGATAATCTTTCAGTATTTCTGTTCAGAGAATTATCGTGTTTTTTTCATCTGAAACAATATCGAACTGATCGAGAAGCACAGAAACATGAGAATCGGTGAAAATATGAACTGGATGGTTTCAGAGAAAATCTATAATATCTTTTGAAACAGTGGAATTCTTTTTTTGAATATCTATTTTTACGATTACCTCCCTATCTCCGACAATACTATTCTGTTCGAGGTACAATATTTTTTTTCATTTCTCAGAAAAAAGCGTTTCTGTATGAAACAGGGTTTTTGCGATTTCGACTCATTTTTCTGGAGAAAGCACTTTGAGTCAGTCGATTTTCTTGAGTCGATTTTCGAGTGGAACGCGATTCACATTTTGGATTTTGAGTCCTGCACGAGCATTAATCTCGAGCAACTTGGGACCATTTTTGGTGATCACCCAATCCATCCCAACAAATCCCAATCCAGAGAACATCTGAACTTGTGATGACAAAAGTAGAATATCATCCCAAAATGGAAGAGTCTTTCCTTTGAGTCCAGAGAATTCTGCAGGAAAAGCATGTGAATACGTTTTTTGATTCTGATAAAAACTCAAGATTTCTCCATTCGCAATATTGACACCAAGTCATATGGCTCACAAATCGAGATTTGCCTTATTCCCAGATTCTGGCGTCGGAATGCGCACCATGGCAATGACAGGAACATAGTTGTACACCACAACACGTATATCCGCGAGCCCATAGCGACAATACCACTGGAAATCTGATCCAGGTGCGAGAAGTTCTTCGATAATAATCGTATCTGAAGATCCATGAAGTGAAAAAGATCCATGAAGAATATCGATCATATGCAGTTTTATCTCCTCTTCGGTCCATATTTCATCCTGAATGAGAAAATTTCCTTTTTCTTTTTTTACTATCAATATTCCTCGTCCACGACTTCATTTGTTCGGTTTTATCACAAAACTCGTTGCAGAAATTGACTGCAAAGAAAATGCATGAAGTTCCTGCTGAGATGCAATAGTGAAATATGTCTCTGCGAACGGAATGCCCCGACTCGACAAAAAATTTTTGGTTTTGAGTTTGCTATCAGCCAAAGACATTGATTCGAGTGAATTCTTCGTTCGAATATACCGAAGATTTCGGGCATTCATCCCGAGAATGCCGTGAGAAAAAAATTTCATACCTTCAACCTTATGAAATAAGCTGTTTTTGTCAAAGTAAATCTATTTTTGAAAACACTTTTTAGAGCAATCAGAATACAAAAAATAACCCCAATTTCTTGGAGTTATTTTCGTTTTGTGTTCAGAACTGGTGGAGATGGCGAGAACTGCCCTCGCGTCTAAGAAGGTACCGACTTTGCATCTACTGTTCGTATTCTATTTTAGATACGATTCTGCGGCAGGAAAACAGACAAAAAAGCAGAAAAGCATTTATTCATATACTCACGCTCCTATGAAATAATGAGAACTTCAGAGAGTGGACTTATAAATACATTTTTATCTTATAAGTTTCAGATAAAAACGTTTGTAGCAGGCCATTTGGCACTCAGACAAGAGTCAGGCTACTATGACTACGCAACGTAAGCTGGAGTCATTGCTCCGCGAAATGCATTTTTAAGAGCAGTAAGTGGTGATTTTGCACCTATTGGTTTCCCCTTTGATAACGAGGCGAGGCGCCCCGGAACAGCACAAAGCAAGTACGAGTCTTCCTATCGAATACTATATCATCCCCAGAATGTTAAAGTTCCTGAACGGGGGAATTATATGGAAATCTTTGTTTTTTCCAAACCGATTCTCATTTTCTAGAACAAAAAACTCCCCCAATATACCAATAATTGGGGGAGAAACACTGATGATGGTGACACTAACGCGAATGCAGAGTAGAGAGAATGGTCTTGGCACTCGGAGAATTGAGGTCTCACTCGATGACAGCAATCCCATTTGAGAGGCGCGAATAAGCCCGGGGAGTGTCAGTAGGGAGTGAGGCTTCTATGGTGTCGATTGGAGTATCTTTGTAGAAAGTTACTCGCACTGTACCATCTTCCGAGGTCTTCATGCTCGATGGCTGAACCGTTACTTGGTCAGACTGAGCGTTTCCTGTACTTGTGTAGGAATCCCCTTCCACGGATCGGAATCCGTATGCGAGATTCTCATTCCAGTATGGAGCAGCGACAGTGATTTTCTTTTCTCATCCTCATTGAGGCTGTGCCACAAGTGCACTATAAGAATCGAAGTTATCCATGGAGCTGTATATACCGACAAGTACGAGGAGTGTGAAGATTGCTGAGATCCATTCCGTACCCTGATGACGTGTGTGTCGTTGGACAGGATGTTTCATATCTTTACAAAAAGAGCAAAATAATTATAGCACACTTTCTCCATGAGTCAATTATTTAATAATCTTTTTTATAATTGTCAAATATCATTTCTCGGAAAAAGTAGATTTTTGGCTTTTATTCGCTATATTGAGAACACCTTACTTTTGTCATTCCGTCGCGAAGCAGAGGAATCGCTTTTTTATTCGCTCAAGAGATTTGGTATATTTCCTTCTCAAACGTGATTTTGAAAGGGATCCCTTCGGGATGACAAGATTTCTCTTGTTAGACTTTTTTAGCCCTAGAAACCAATGTCGCTCCATCTCTACAATACCCTCACAAGAACACTCGAACCGTTCAAGCCACTGAAACAAGATGAAATGAAAGTCTATTATTGTGGGCCAACTCCGTACAATTTCGCCCATATCGGAAATCTTCGTTCATATCTTTTCGAAGATTTTGTAATCCGTACACTCAGATTTCTTGGATACAAGGCACGAACCGTTATGAATATCACCGATATCGATGATAAGACTATCCGTGACAGCCAGAAATCAGGAAAAAGCCTCCAAGAATTCACAGAATATTATACGAGTGAATTTCTCTCTGATCTCACGAAGCTCGGAATCCAGAAAGCTGATACTATAGCACCAATCTCAGGACTCATTCCTGAGATGGAGAAACTTATCCAAGGTCTCCTCGATAAATGATATGCCTATCTCGCGGAAGATGGAAGCATCTATTACCGTGTGGAGAAATTCAAGAAATACGGAGAACTCGCGCACCTCGATATGAGTGGCATGAAGTCGAGTGTCCGCATCAACAACGACGAATACGACAAGGATAATGTCGCGGATTTTGCTCTCTGGAAAGCGTATGATGAAGCGGCTGATGGCCCGAATCAGTGGAAGATTACACTCAATCTACCGATAGGTACTATCATTCCTGCGAATGCAGGAATCCAGAATCTGGATCCTGAAACAAGTTCAGGATGACAAAGGATTCAATTAAGTGGTCGCCCAGGATGGCATATCGAATGTTCCGCTTGTAACTATAGATTCTTCGGCGAACAGATAGATATCCACATGGGTGGCATTGACAACCTCTTTCCGCATCATCAGAATGAGGTCGCTCAGACCGAGGCATTCACTGGGAAACAATTCTCGAAATACTGGATGCACGGTGGACATCTTCTCGTAGATAACAAGAAAATGGCGAAAAGTGCAGGGAATTTCTATACACTTCGTGATATCGTAGATTCCGTCATCGCGAAGAATGAAGCGATCCAGGAAACAGGAAATGGATTGCTTCGTACCTCGCAATGACAGGAACAACAAGAAACTTTAATCTACCGCGGATTTCGTCTCATGGCATTACAAAACCAATACCGTGAGAACTTCAACTTCACATTCGAACGTCTCGCAGCTGCCATCAACACCATAAAAGGTCTCGATGAGATGATGAAGCGTCTCGGTCGATACAAGTCTGCGCTTCCTGAAGGTGATGATCTCAGAAATGCTCATGGAAAAATGAAGTTCCACAATATCTCCCGCGAGTTCCGCGAGAATCAACAATACTTCATGCAGGAATTCATCGAAAAACTCGAGAATGACTTCGATACCGTGAGTGCAATGACGATTGTGTTCGAGTTCCAGAGCTATATCAACAGTGGAATCGATGATGAGCTTTTTTCTCTCGAAGAGACGAAGTCGCTCATTTCCCTTCTCGAAAGCTGGAATGAAGTCCTCGCGATTCTCGATTTCTCACTTCTCGAATCCAATATCGCGATTCCGAAAGAGATCGAAGCACTCGCAGTTGCCCGCACAGAAGCGAAAATGGCAAAAAACTGGGCAGAAGCCGACAATCTCCGCGATGAGCTCACAAGTCTCGGATGGAAGATGATCGATGAGGCTGGAGGAAAATGGAGAGTGGAGAAGATATAAACACAATATGAACCTCGAAATCGAAGCAAAATTCATCAACATTGACCCTGAGACAATCCGAGAAAAACTCCTTTCTCTCGGATTTTTCCAAGTGTATCCAGAATTCTTCGTCGAACGAGCAACATTCATCTGCGCGGACCACAATATGTCTCTCAGAGTGAGAAAAGAATATGGAAAGACGACGATGACCTATAAGTATACAGATAAAGCAAAAGGAGCTCTCGGAACAGAAGAAATCGAGGTAGAAGTCAGCGATTTCGACCATGCGCTCGAGATATTGAGACAAGCAAATAATCCTGAGAGAATCCTCTTCCAAGAATCAAAACGCGAACTCTGGAGAAAATGAGATATAGAAGTCTCGATCGATGAGTGGCCTGGCACTGGAAAATATATCGAAATCGAAGCCCCAACAGAAGAATTCCTCATGGAAACGAGCGAAAGTCTGGAACTCGATTATCGAGATGCGCTCTTCGGACGTGTTGGAGTTATCTATGAAGAGCTCGGATACAGTCTCGATGATATCAACAAAATCGAGAAACTCACATTTGAAAATCCGCCAAAACTCATATAATCCATCCCATGCAAAATATCCAATCCTTCATCACAAACACGATAAAATCTCTCTACGGAGTGGATTTTTCACTAGAAATCTCCCCTGCGCCGAAAGCCGAACTCGGAGAATACTGTATCGGAGTCTTCCAGCTCGCGAAACCAGTCGGAAAAGCTCCGAATATGATTGCTGAAGAACTCGCAACTGAGCTTGCGAAAAATACGGAATTCTTCGTTTCTACGAATTCTATCGGCGGATATGTGAATTTTTTTCTCACGGATTCTGTCTGGCTTTTACTTTTTGCTGACCTGAATCAATCTGGAAATAAACCCACAAACCAACAAACCATCGTCGTCGACTATATTGGTGCAAACATCGGGAAACCTCTTCACATTGGTCACCTCTGTACTCCTTCCATCGGACAAGCAATTATCAATATATACCGTTATCTCGGATATAAAGTCATAGGCGATACGCATGTGGGTGATTGGGGACTTTTCGGGAAACTTATCGCTGCACACAAGCTTCTCGGACGAGCGAATGGACTCGAAGAAAAATGAGTGGAATACCTTCTCGAACTCTATATACAAATCACAGAAAAGTGTGAACAAGATCCAAATGTGGAAGAATATTGTCGCAATGAATTCAAGAAGCTCTCTGAATGAGACGAGGAAAATATGAGACTTTGGGGTGAATTTACAAGTACTTCATTGAAGGCTATGAATGCCATCCTTGCATTGATACATGTCGTTCCTGATTATGATATCGGTGAATCATTCTATGAGAATCTCCCACTTCCAAAAATTGGAAACCAACCAGCACTTCAGTACACGATGAATGATATTATCGAGGAACTTCTCGAGAAAAAAATCGCTACAAAGAATGAAGATGGAAGTGTGGCAGTCATATTTCCTGAGGAGACCAAGCTCCCATCGACAGTCATACAAAAGAAAAACGGAACGAATCTCTATATCACAGCGGATATTTGTGCCATCAAATATCGTCTCACCAACGGATGGAATCCTGCGAAAATCATATATTCGGTAGATCTTCGTCAGCAACTGCATTTCAAGCAATGTTTCGAAATCTGTCGAATGGCAGGTTGGATCGATGGAGTGGAACTTTTTCACGCAGGAAATGGACATATTTCTCTTCCTGATGGAGCCATGAGTACGCGAAAATGAAATATTATCCGACTCGAAGATCTGGTTTCAGAAGGATTCGTTCGAACCAAGAAGATTCTTGAGGAAAAATGACGAAATCTTTCTGATGATGATATCCGAGAAATCACGGTATGAGCTATAAAGTATAGCTATCTCATGCAAGACCGCGAAAGAAATATCATATTCGACTGGAATAAAGCTTTGAGTTTCGAGGGAAATAGTGGACCATATATCCAGTACGCATATGTCCGAGCCAAGAAAATAAGTGAAACTACTAGTGTTCGTCATCCTGAGCAAAGCGAAGGATCCAGGAATTATCCAGAAACACTGGATTCTTCAGCAAAGCCTCAGAATGACGGAACTAGATCTAATCTTTCATCTTTTGACAAATCCCTCATCCAAACACTTCGTCGCATGGAAACGATTGTGCAAGAAACCGCAGAGAAGTACAAACCACATATTCTCGCGCTCTATTGCTATGATCTCGCTGTAGCATTCAATAGCTTCTACGTCCATACTCCGAAGATTCTCGAAGAATCTGATGAGAACCTCAAACAATTCCGACTCGCACTCTGCGAACAATTCGTGAATCAGATTCGCACTGGATTCGAACTTCTTGGGATGAAAATGCCAAGCGAAATGTAATATTCCTGATTCGTATCGACTTCTTGCATTTCTCCGATTTCTCTCTAAAATCTTCCACATGCGACGTTTTCTCTTATTCATCTTATGAACTCTGTTCCTCTGGAATACCGTTTCCGCGAAGGAATTGCCTTTTACAGATGTTCAGAAAACCGATAACTTCTACGAATGAGTACAGAATCTCTATAATTTTGGGATTATTTCCGATGATGGAAGTCATCTCTTCAGGCCTGCTGATCCTATCAATCGTGATATACTCGTAAGTATAGCGACTCGTGTCTCGTGCGGAGATTGTCTCACACCAGAGGGTTCTGAGTATCGAGAGAGTTCGTTTGTTGATCTCGACAAATCGAATCCGTATTATTCTTGTATCGCTTATGCGAGTGAGAAAAATATTATCCAGTGATATAGTCTGAACGCTGATGGAAGCTTCACGTGTGAAAACGGAGAAAAATATACGAGTAGTCCTTTCTGTGAAACCAATAAAACTTCTCGCATCGAAGCAGCAGCAATACTCTTGCGCCAGGCACAACTCTGGGATGATGCGAAAAATACAGGATATATAAAGAAAATCAATATCACGGATGTTAGCGACTATTGGCAAGGATATGCTGAAAAGTGAATTGCCGCAGGAATCCTCACACTCTGATCTGACAATAGCATTCATCCAAACGATTTGATTTCTCGTGGAGAATTCGCGATGATGGCAGGGAAAATGCTCACGTTCAACCAATGTCGAGCACCAGAGAATCACGAAAATACAACCGATAGCGATGGCGATAGCATGAATGATGATGTTGACCTCTGTATCATGGTACAATGACCGGCAAGCAATAATGGATGTCCTGTGATAAAAATCGGATGATATGGAAATATCGTGGATACCTTGCTCAGATGAGAATGGTGAGGAGCTTCGGGATGAAATGATAGTGATGGCGATGGTATTATTGATAGCCAGGATTTCTGTATGAACTCTTCAGGAAGTACTCTGTATCATGGATGTTCGAGTGCCTCAATCCTCAGTGGAATCACGAAGAATAAATGTCTCAACAATCAACTCAACACAAGAGGACTCATGATCGCAACTCCTGTTTGCAATACGTGTCCGTGTGAGAATTCTATCGATATGGTGAGCCTCGCACGCACCTGTGATGTTCTCTTTCCTGCCATTCTCTCACCAGACCAGAGCAATATCTACGCTCGATGAGGATTCTATCAGATTCAATAACTATGAAGCATCTCATCTATTTTCGCTCCGCCCAAGAGTGAACACACATGAATGAAGTTGGCTCTCGCCGAATCCGCGGGCAATCCAGTGAGATTCGATGAATCCGATGATATAGCATCGGAGATGATCCGCGCGATATTGCCTGGAAAAAATGAACAGGAACAGAAAATCTCTACACCAAAGAACGAGAATCTTCTCTCCATCCGAAAGTCTATCTTATTTCCCTTCTCGATGAGAAATATTCAGATTTCTCAACACAAGAAAATTCTCAGACAAAACAAGATTTTCTCACACGAATGCGAGAAGAAATACAGGAAAGTGCTCAGGTATTACGATTCCCATTTTTAGAACTTTCTCCAGAAAATGATTCTCTCACAGAAATGAGAATCGAAAAAAGCATTATCTTGATTCTCGGTGATATCGATAGTATTCATGGCATAGAAAAATTCTCTCATGTATCGAGAAACAATGATGTTATTTTTCTTTTTCTTCTGCACCCAGAAGAGCTTTCTCCGAGTCATATTTTCGAGTCAAAAAAAGTAAAATCTTCATACCGCGAGGCACTCGAAAAACTTCAAGCTGAAACAGAAAAACAGGCAAGAAATCATAATATAGAATTCCTCCCTTGCACCACTGAAGATATGCCATCGCTTTTGTTGAATAATTTTTTCAAATACCGATATGTATAATGCTCAGAAATTGGCGCTCGTATGCCTTCTCCAATCTGGATTCACTCACAATGATCTGAAGAATCTCTTCCTCGAAGAATGAGAGAATACTCCAGAACTCGTCTGGGAATGAGTGAAAAATGAAGATATATCAGCTGATATTCCTGAGGAGAGAAAAAAGAAAATCCTCGAAAAATCGAAGAAAGTAAAAGTAGAAGAAATCGATGAAATTCTCATAAAAAGAGATATCCAAATCATTGATATGCACGATGCGGAATACCCAGATCGTCTCAAAACTATTGGACATGCCCCATTTTTTCTCTTTGTACGAGGAACTCTCCGTTCCGATATGCCGCTCATCGGCATTGTCGGATCACGAAAGAGTACGAACTATGCCGAACGGATTCTCGAAAAAATCATCCCAGATACTATACTTGCCAGGGTATGAGTGATTAGTGGATGAGCGACTGGTGTAGATAGTATGGCACATCATATCACGCTCGAGAATAACGGTTATACGATTGCTGTTTTTGGTACAGGAATTGATCGTTGTTATCCTGCAGGAAACAAGACTCTCTTCGAGAAGATTCTCTCTCATTGAGGCGCACTGATTTCGCATTTTCCACTCGGAACAGGACCAGAAGTATACAACTTCCCTATCCGCAATGAGATCGTCGCGGCACTCTCGAGTGGTATCCTGATTCCTGAAGCGGCACTCTCGAGTGGCACACTCATCACAGCACAACTCGCACTCGAGCACGGACGTGATGTATTCGCTGTTCCTGGAGATATCGACCGCGCAACCAGTGAGGGTTCCAATATGCTCATCGCGACAGGACAAGCGAAATGTGTCCGCTGTTCTGGAGATATTCTGGAAGAATATTTCGACCTCAAGAGTATCGGTGCCGGTATAACCCCAATCGTGAAGACACCACCGACATTCGAGAACGAGACGGAGAAAATCCTCTATGAAGCAATCGAAAATGGAAATGATTCGGTCGACCTCCTTCTCGCTCATACACAGATCCCAATGAGTGATATTCTCGTGAATCTCGCTATGCTCGAGATACGATGACATATCACACTGAGCCAGATGGGACGATATGAGATAGTCTAATATCTTCTCGCTTTTTTCTCATTTTTCGATATGATTCGAGAGATTTTATTCCTCACTTTCATATCATGTTATTCCCTGCTGTTGTCCGTGCTTTTATATTCAATCCTGAAGGTCAGATTCTCCTCACGCAACACCAGGAAAATACTCCATGGGTTCTTCCAGGTGGCCACGTCGAGAAAGATGAGTCGCTCCATGATGCTATGTTGCGAGAAGTTCGAGAAGAATTCAATATTGCAGCCCGATTTTTCGAAATCGATGATACAGAAATCCTCCACCACAAAGGAAAGAAACTCAACCACCATCCACTCCCCGTTGCCATCTATGACCTTGAGTACAAGAATGCGGAAGGAAAGGATAAATCCAGAACCGAATATATTTTTCTCATGGAAACAGATGATACTATCAATTCAACTCAAGTTGAGGAAATCCATGACTATAAATGGTTCGAAGTCGAAGATATCCTCTCCATGAAGCCGAATATCGAAGGATATGATTTCATGATAGAGATGCTCGAGAAAATCGTTGGAGATGAAGATGATGAAGAATAGAAACTATGCACCAAAAACTCTCAGAAACATTCGCGCAATACAATAAAATCATCCTCGTTGGATGAGGAACGGGTGGACATATCCAGCCGATTCTTTCGATTGCTCAGGAACTTGGGGGTCATGAGATTCTCTGGATCGGAGGAAAAGATTCGAATGAAGAAAAACAAGCAAAAGAAAATAAAACTCCTTTCGTATCGATTCCAACACTGAAGCTCGCAACTACAAAATCACCAAAAATATTACTCTACCCTTTTGTGCTTCTTCAAGGGATACTGGAAGCAAGAAAGATACTGAAGAAAGAGATTCTCGCTTCACAAGAATGACAAATAAATAATTCCAATCCACCAATCCACCAATCCACCAATCCACCACTTTGTATTTTCTCAAAAGGTGGACCTGGTTCTGTTGCTATTGGAATTGCTGCATGGACGCTCGGAATTCCTCTCTATATTCATGAATCTGATACGATTCCTGGTCGATCGAACGAGCTTCTCGGAAAAATAGCAACGAAAATTTTTCTCGGATTCGAAAGCGCGAAACAATACTTCGATACAAAGAAATGTGAAGTGGTCGGACAAATATTGGATCCTATATTCTCGAAGCAACCCACCAACTGACCAACTGACCAACCGACTATTTCTTGGAAGACCGATAAGAAACACATCCTTGTCATCTGTGGAAGCCAAGGTGCAAGATCGATTTTCGAGGCGATTCTTGAGCAATTCTCAGATGAGAATCCATATGAATGGATTATTTCTCTCGGAAAACTCAATGGCAGTATGAAATCCGATTTTGGAAATATTCAAAATATCCAAGCGCTCGAATGGATAGATCAAAAAGATATTGCTTCGCTTCTCGACAATACGGATATAGCCATCACCCGCTGAAGTGCAACGACACTTGCAGAGATTGATATATTTGGTGTCAGAAAAATCATCATCCCACTTCCCTCTGCAGCGAAGAATCATCAATATTGGAACGCTCGCGAATACGAGCAAAAATGAGATATCCTTCTCGAACAAAAAAACCTCACTTTCCTTTCTGAAACACTCAAAAATCATGTCTAAAAAAGAATCTTCGAAAATCAGCATATTCATCGAAATGACGAATCATCTCCAGAAACTCAAAAAAGACTGGAAGGTGCTTGGTTTTATGCTCATACTCCTCGTCGCATCCATCTCGAGCGAACCGTATTTTTATCGATGGCTCATCGGCAGTCTCGAACAACAGAAATGATTGAAGGATCTTTTTATTATTATCGGCATCTGGACGTGTGTGGGGATTTTTACAATATTCATCCGATATGCTTATGGGATGCGAATTCTGAATAAGGCTATGGAAGACTGGGGAATCTTTCTTATGCGTATCATGAAGAAGATGCACGGGCTTCCGATAGAATATCATCGCAATATCCAAGCGGGAGAAAAACAGAAAATCGTCGATCGTTCTGCAGAAGCAGTCTGGTCAGTCGCAGACAATCTCATCCTTGCGGTTCTACCACAGATTCTTGTATTTATCACACTTCTTATTTCTGGACTCGTCATCGATCCGTTTTTCACGCTTATTTGTCTTCTTTTTCTACCAGTCGGAATTCTCGGTGTTTTCTATTTCGGTCGTCAGGCTCATAGCAACCAGCGTATTGCGAACAAGAAATGGGATCGTATGTATGATCGGCTTGTAGATAGCATTATCAATCTTCCCGTTATCCGGATTTTTGCACGCAATGAGACAGAATACCATATCATGCAGGAACGGCTCGATGCTGGGAATCAAGCACAGATGTCCGTCCGAAAAAACTGGAGCCAATTCAATGCGTTCGGAAGATTTTTCACGATCCTTGCGAAACTTATCACTATCTCTGGTGGTGGAATTCTGATGTACATGGGAAAAACTGATTATGCGACTTTTTTCTTCTTCATCTCATTCACGGATCGCATCTATTCTCCGATAATGGAAATCTTCCAAGTGATTCAATGAAGCATGCGTGATATAGCCTACTATGAGAAAGCAAAGGAAGTGTTCGAGATGGAGAGCGAGAAAGATACTGGCACACGGATTCTCCAAAAGATAGAGAAAAGTGTAACCTTCCAGAATCTCTTTTTTTCCTATCCTTCCAATGATCGTGAAGTACTTTCAGATATTGATTTCGAGATCAAAAAATGACAACGCATCGCGCTCGTCGGACATACTGGAAGTGGAAAATCCACGATCATCCAGCTCCTCATGCGTTTCTATGAGCCAAGCAAAGGAAAGATTCTCATCGATGGAACGGATATTTATGATTTCTCACTCGAGAGTTATCGTCAGAAGTTCGCTGCCGTGTTCCAGGATACAACACTCTTCAATGAAACTATCCGACACAATCTCGAATACGTGCGCGATGGCATCACGGAGAAAGAGCTCGAAAAAGCAGCACGCCAAGCGAATATCTTGGAATTCATCGAATCTCTCCCAGAAAAATGGGAAACCCAAGTCGGTGAACGCGGACTCAAACTCTCTGGAGGGGAGAAACAACGTATCGCTATCGCTCGTGCGATTCTCGCCAATCCTGAGATCCTCATCCTCGATGAAGCAACCAGTGCACTCGATACCAAGACGGAGAAGCTCGTACAATGAGCTTTCGACAACCTCATGGAAGGCCGCACCAGTATCATCATAGCACATCGACTCTCGACGATCATGAATGCGGATATCATCTATCTCATGGAAAAGGGTCGCATCCTCGCGAAATGAACCCATGCAGAACTCTATAAAATCTCTCCAGAATACCGTGAGATGGTCGATCTCCAGCATGATGGAATCGTCGGAGAAGAAGATGAGGAAAATAATTCTTAGTACAAAAATATCATGGAACACAGTATCCCTCCTTGCTTTTACCGCATTTCTATAAAAGCACTCATTCTCAATGAGGAAAAGAAGTTCCTCCTCTCCAAGGAAAAGAACTGAATCTGGGATCTTCCTGGAGGATGACTGGATGAATGAGAAGATATATCAACTTGTTTGAAACGAGAATTACTTGAAGAAATGTGATTAGAAATTATTCAACATGAATCTCAACCCTGTTATTTCCTTAAATTTACAGGAAAGAGTTGAAAAGAAAAAGTGAATGCACTCTATGTAACTTCTGTAAAAGACCTCAATTTTATACCATCTGATGAATGTATAGAAATCGGATTTTATGACATTGAGGAAGCGAAGAGTCTCGAAACATATCCAAATGTGCAAGAATTTCTGAGTCTCTATAATCCGAACAATCATGGCAACCGATAAATCCACTCTCGAATACTTTCTCGAACTTCTCTCCGATATTCCTGATCTTCATGCGAAAGCAATGTTCGGGGAATATGGGATATATTCCTGAGAAAAAATGTTTGCACTTGCCTGTGACAATACCCTTTTCTTCAAGACTTTTCCAGAAACTGTAGGACTCTTCGAAGATACCGAGACAAAAGCCTATCCATGAAGTAAAAATACCGCGCCAATGAATGCTGACTGGATAGAAAATCGAGAAGAACTCACGAAAGTAGCACTTCTCACCATATCATTCGCACCGATCCCAAAGGCTAAAAAGAGAAAGTGTTAGACTCACTTATATCGTTCTCGTGCTTCCCTCGCACTCTCTTTTTGATCAATAATAGGAGGACAGTATCTTCCCTTCAGATTCAATGTATGAATATCTTTCGGAGTGACTCATTCAAGCTCTGGGAGATATCTTTTTATGAATTTCGCCTCTGGATCAAATTTCTCTGACTGCAAAAGAGGATTGAATATCCGCACTGGTTTCGGATCTGCACCAACCGATGCGCTCCACTGCCAGTTCCCAATATTCACCGCCTCATCATAATCGATGAGATATTTTTTGAACCATTTTTCCCCGATTCTCCAGTCTATACCGAGATTTTTCGTGAGAAATGATGCGACAACCATACGAAGTCGATTATGCATCCAATTCGTCTCGATAAGCTGTCTGATAGCGGCATCCACAAGGGGATATCCTGTCTTTCCAGCTTCGAATTGTTGCCATTCATAACTCGATGTATCATTTTCCCAGATGATATTTCTCTTCCGCTCCTGGAATTCGAGGTCATATGTCCATGGAAAATAATACGCAATATGATACCAGAATTCTCTCCAGATAATCTCAGATAATAACACGGGATTGTCACATACTTTGCTATATATCTCACGAATAGAAAATACCCCAAACCGTATATATGGAGAGAATTGAGTCGAACCATCTATCGATGGAATATTTCGCGTTTCCTCATAGGAAGAAAAATCCTTTTCTATGCGAGTTAATCAGAATGACATACCCCAATATGGATGATGCGGAATAGTTATAACCTCAGATATCTCCTTTCTCTCGGATGGTATGAACCACTTTGTACCACCTCACTGGAATTCTTTGATACCGAGTCTCTCTGGATGGGCAAGAAGGAATTTCTTCCACAACATCGAATACGGAGTGAATACTTTCCTCTGTTCGCATTCTTGAGGCTCTACCAGCAGAAAATCCTGAAAACTGTAAAAAACTACATTTTTCTGATCACAAATAGAAAGAATATTATCATCTCGTATCTTTCCACGAGGAGAATACGAAGTATTCGTATAGATAGCATTGATCGAATACCGTGCAATCAGTTCAGACACAATTTCTTCTGGTTTCCCAGAATATACTGTCACCCTCCCTCAGAATTTTTGAAGCTCCTGATCTATATATTCCAGTGCCTCACGGATGAATCCAAATCGAGAATCACTCCTTCAGAAATCCTCTATAGCTCGAATATCATGAATAAATATAGGAAATACCTCTTCTGAATTCTGCATGGCTGCAAGAAGAGCCGTATTATCTCTCGTACGAATATCCTGACGGAATATGAAGAGTGAACGCTTGTGCATAGGCATATAATATCCAAAAACAAAAAGTCCTCAATGGACTTTTATAAGAGAACAGTTGCTTTTTCGATTTTCGCTTCCATTTTTGGTCGATCATTCCCATCGACAGGAAGTCGTTCGATCTCATCCACCACATCCATCCCCTCGACCACTTGTCCGAAGATACTATGTTTCCCATCGAGAAAACTCGCATCCTCAGTCGTGACGATGAAGAACTGAGAACCATTCGTGTTACGACCAGCGTTCGCCATAGAAATCACACCACGTTTGTGAGTGAGATTGCGGTCAAATTCATCTTCGAAGGCACGATGCCAGAGGGATTTCCCACCACGACCTGTTCCTGTCGGATCCCCACCTTGGATCATGAAGTCACGAATCACACGATGAAAAATAATTCCATCGTAGTATCCTTGTTTTGCAAGCCCGATGAAGTTCTCCACCGCCTTTGGTGCTGACTGTGGAAAGAGTTCGATAGTGATATCTCCGAAGTTTGTGGAGAGAAGGATTTTTGGGTTCATAAGAAAAATATGTATTAATTAAGTTATTGCTTCTTTATTTTGTTGAATTTCTAGATTTTCTCATCGAGAATTTCCGTAAAAAATCGAAACTGCTTGAGCGACAGCGAGTTTTTCGATTTTAGGAAATCGAGATAAAAGAAAATCAGAAATGAGACAACGAAAGAAGGACTTTTGGTACTTTTGGTTACAAAAGTACAGATAGCAGAGGGAAAATAATCAAAAACAAGAAATTCGAGGAAGAAAAGTTTTTTCGATAGGAGTTTACTGATTTTGTAAATGACTGAGAAAATAATTTTTCTGACAATGAGGTTCGAAGTTTTTCAGTATTTCTATTACATTCCAGGAATGTTCAATCCCATCTGACCCATAACCCCACGCATTCGATCTGCAGCGATTTCTTGAGCCTTTTTCATACCCTTATTGATGGCTTCAGTGATTGCTTTTTCGAGTTTTGCTTTATCCTTGAGGATAGACTCATCTTCGATAACTGTAGATACAACCTTGAGCTGACCATCTATAGTCACAACCACACCATCCACTTCTGCTTCGATGTGAGTATTAGAGAGCTCTTCTTGAATCTTCTGAGCTTGTTGTTGGAGCTTCATGAGCTCTTGTGCTTGTTTGAAATCCATATGAAAATATTAGGTTTTAGGATGACGGAATCTTAGGGAAAAAATAAAAAAAAGCAATTTCTCTATTATTTTTTCCAGAATGAATAGAGTATACTCATACATATGAGACTGCTCCAAAAAGCCAGAATCACTTCAAGATTCGGATGAGCTATCCAGATACCATAAGCAGCCCAAAAAAAAACGAAAGAAATAATATACGCACGATACCGGAACTGATAATAAAACACAAAAAGAGAAATAGAACTCAATGCTCCAATAGTCCAATATTTCTCTGGAATACTATTGCCGATAAATCCAATAGAAATAAGCCAAATAGTCATATTCGCAAGTACTGCAATATTGATCCAACCAAACGTCAGTTCAATACTCCACTTCAATATTGGATGACTTTTTCGCGAAGACAAAAACACATCCATCATCAGTCCGAAAATCATCAATAAAATCATACACGCAATCCCCACCATGTTGAATCCCCATGGAATCAACCAGACGGCACTGAGAAAAATAGCAAATGCATACTTCGAAAGAATACGTTCCTCGGAAGAATTGCTCGCTTGAGCGAAGAACGCGAAATATATTCATACAAGAATCCATGATGCATATATCACTGACCAAATAGCAAATGTGATTCCAGCAGGCGTGATCTGAGTCGGATGCATCGCAGAAATATCTGCTTGTGTCATGCCTCAGATGAGATATGGAGAACCCGGAACACTCACCAAAGTACTGAATCCAATCACCAAGAGAGATGTGATAAGCAGAATATATTTCATACAAGAAAAATAATAGAAAACTAAAAGCTATTGAAGTACTTCTCCTCTGAGTGCCCATCCATCAAGTCGATCGATTTTCACTTTTACAATGTCGCCAACCTTTATCTCTCATCGTTCATCTCTCATCGTTCATCTCTCTATATACACTTCCTTCCAGTTCCGCGTCCGTCCGACGAGCATATCATCTTTTGCAGTTCCAGATATCAGGATATCTTCTTCTCGACCGACCATGAGGAGATTCCTCTCTCGCACAGTCTCACGGAGAATATCATTGAGAATATTCCATCTGCGAGCCTTCTCTGCTGGCGATATATCATCTGCATATTTATCAGTTGCGATGGTTCCAGAACGTGGAGAATAGCGCGCGATAAATGCGAAATCAAACTGACATTCTCGCATCGCCGTTGCAGTTGCCTGGAATTCTTCCTCAGTCTCTCATGGAAATCCGACAATAATATCCGTCGAGATGGAGAAAAGTGAATCACGACCTCGAAGATATTCTACCTGCGCCTTGAAATCAGCATAGGTATGCTTACGGTTCATTCGACGAAGCATCGTATCGGAACCAGATTGGAGCGCAAAATGGAGATAATTGCACATTTTCGGAAGTTCGAAGTGAGCATCGAGAATATCCTTCGTCATATCATGTGGATTCGACGAAGTGAAGCGAATACGATCGAGTCCATCGATAGTATTTATTTCTTCAAGCAGTTCACGGAATGGTGTTTTCACATCCTTGTTCGTCCATGTGAGTTCATCAGGATTCCAGAGCTTCGCCTTTGTCTCTTTTCCATAGCTATTCACATTCTGCCCGAGCAGTGTGATTTCTCGACTTCCGCCCTGCACTACCTCCCGAATCTCTGTGATAATGTCTTCTTGTGCACGACTCACTTCCCTTCCGCGTGTATGGGGCACGATACAATACGTACAGAAGTTATCACATCCCGTCTGGATGATGATATTCGCACTCGCAGGGTTCTCCTGAAGCTGTCTGACGGCGAGATATTCATTGAACTTCGCATCATTTCCGATATCTTCACTCGTTATGAGCGAGAGAATCTTGGTGAGAAATGATACTTCCTCAATACGAAATGTAAAATCTATAGAATCTGAACGGAGAAAGAGTTCATCATCATAATTCGTCAGTGAATCTGATGACTCAAGGAGTGTAATATGCTTTGTTCCATGCCGTTTATACTGTTCATCATTCATCGTTCATCGTTTATTCACCAGGTATCGCTTCGCCATTCCCGTCTTTCGTACCATACAACCCGTGATACCAAAAAGAAC
The DNA here is from genome assembly GCA_028687475.1 of Candidatus Gracilibacteria bacterium. Lineage (NCBI taxonomy): Bacteria > Candidatus Altimarinota > Candidatus Altimarinota bacterium. The sequence goes on from JAQUAB010000003.1 coordinate 52,243, forward strand.
CTCCATTCCTGTCTTATGAGTCTTGTGATATCGTTCAATCTCGTGCATAAATCCAAAAACGCGATCTTCTCCCTTTTGACGGACAGAACACGTATTCATGATAACAATATCCGCCTTCACAGGATCAATCACCTTGCGCAATCCAGCAGACATAAGGATCATATTGATTTTCTCGCTATCAGCATAGTTCATCTGACACCCGAAGGTTTTGATGTGAAAGGTTTTGAGCATAAAAAGTTTTTGACATCGAAGTAGAGGCGAGTGTATCGAAAAACGTTATTTTGTAAACCTCGCATGAGTACAAAATGTGTATACGGGAGTAAAAAGAATAGCATTGTAAAATCAACTTGGGAACATATAATATGTCTAACAAATTCACACACAAATACACATATTCGCTTCAGGAATAGCATTCCTAAGAGTAAAGATTTTATACACCTAATTTTCTCTACAATATATGGTATCTGGAGAACAACTCGTAGCCATAGATATAGGCAGCTCGAAAATAAAAGCCGTGATAGGCGAATGGAATGATGAAAAGAAACTCCGAATCCTTGGTGTTGGTATTGCGGAATCCCGCGGTATCCGCAAAGGAAATATCCTCGATATGGAGGAATTCAAGAATAATCTCGATATCGCCCTTGGTGATGCTGAGAAAATGACAGGAGAACAAGTTTCTCATATCTGTCTCGGTGTTTCTGGTGTTCATATCGATATCACTCGTCGTTCTGGTATTGTCGCTGTCGCAGGACTCGACGTCACAGAAGATGACGTAAATCGTGCACTCGATATGAGTCAGAATGGTGTCGACCTCATGAATCGTAGTGTACTGAAGGTTATACCTGAGAGCTTTTCTCTCGATCTCGAGAGTGGTATCAAGAATCCTGTCGGAATGAGTGGAAAAAAACTCGAAGTTCGCAGTCATATTATTTCTATGGGAGCGAATATTCTCTCGAATATCAAGAAGTGAGTATTCGATGTTGGTGTAGAGATTATGGATATTTATCCGAATATTCTCGCAGTTGGCGAAGCAATGCTTTCTCGTCGTCAGAAAGAACTCGGTGCTGTGGCTATCGATATTGGTTCAAGTGCTACCAATATTGCCGTCTATGAAGAAGGTGCACTTATATATGCGGCCGTTGTACCTATCGGTGGTGAACATGTGACGAGTGATCTTGCTCTCGGACTTCGCATTTCTATCGATACTGCTGAACGTCTGAAGCTCGAATATGGAGATCTCAACTTCGGTGAAGGCATGAAGCCAGACTACGATGAAGAAATTGATCTCTCGAAACTCTCATCCATAGATACTACAACTGTATCTCGTCGATTCATGAATGATATCATCCGTGCACGATATGAGGAAATCTTCCATCATGTCATCATGGAACTCAAGCAAGTTGGTCGCGATGGAATGCTTCCTGAGGGTGCTGTTCTCACTGGAGGAGCTGCAAAAATGCGTGGGCTCGTGGATCTTGCTCGTGATTATCTCAGACTTCCGGCATGTATCGGCGTTCCGGAAGAAATCGACGGAGTCAGTGGAACATCTATCAGCGATCCAATCTATACCGCTGTTGTGGGCACATTGCTTCTCGCTCAGAAATACGGAGCAGCACGAAAACAATTCAAAATCAATTTTTCGTTTGGAAGTGCACTCACCTCACTGAAAAATCTTTTCAAAAAAATTATTCCATAAAAGCTCAAAATCTATAATCCCTAATCATTCCTTTCTATGTCTACTTCTTCCACTTCAAGTGAAGATCGTCTCAAGAAACTTCTTCGAACCAATATGAATCCTACTCCTACTCCCACTCCAACTCCTCAGACACATGTTGAAGTAAATGTTGGCTATATTTCTCCTGTTGCAAATATCAAGGTTGTTGGTATTGGCGGTGGTGGAAACAATGCCGTCAATCGTATGATTGATTCTGGTATTGAAGGTATCGAGTTTATCGCTGTCAATACTGATGCTCAGGCACTTTTCACATCGAAAGCTCCAACTCGCATCAATATCGGTCGAGCAACCACTCGTGGACTTGGTGCTGGTGCCAATCCTGATACAGGAAAAAAAGCTGCAGAAGAATCAAGCGAAGAAATCAAACAAGCACTCACTGGTGCTGACATGGTATTCATCACTTGTGGACTGGGTGGTGGAACTGGTACTGGTGCTGCGCCTATCGTAGCCGAGATTGCGAAATCTCTTGGCGCACTCGTTGTGGGTGTTGTGACTAAGCCATTCGCATTCGAAGGTCAACGTCGTAGTGCTCAGGCATTCGAAGGATTCGAGACACTCAAGGAAAAAGTAGATACACTTATCACGATTCCGAACGATAAGATTCTTTCTATCATCGACAAAAAAACTCCACTTCTCGAAGCATTCCATGTTGCTGATGAGATTCTCAAGCAAGGTGTACAAGGTGTTTCTGACCTCATTACCCATCCTGGACTCATCAATGTCGACTTCGCTGATGTACGTTCTGTCATGGAAAATGCTGGTTCTGCTCTCATGGGAATCGGATATGGAAGCGGTGAGAATCGTTCTATTGAGGCGGCTCGATCTGCTATCGAGTCTCCACTTCTCGAGCTCTCTATCAATGGTGCAAAGGGACTCCTCCTCAACATCACTGGTGGTACAGACCTTTCTATGTTCGAAGTGGACGAAGCATCCCGTCTCATCACAGAAGCATGTGACCCAAATGCAAATATCATCTTCGGTACTTCTATCGATGAGCAATACACAGGTGAAATCAAGATTACTGTGATTGCAACAGGATTCTCAGAAGAAACCAATGCACAACTCGGAAGCATGAATCGTGGTGGATTCGGACAATCTGGAATCTTCGGAAAGGCTCCAGCTCAATCACAACCAAATCGTACAGAACCATCATTTGGTGCAGCTCGACCTATTGGCGGAGGACAGACTTCGCTCATGGGAAACAACAATCATGGCAATAACTCTCATACTCCTCAGCAAGCCCAAGCTCCAGTACCAGAAAATGACTACGATGTTCCAGCATTTCTCAGAAATAAACTTCAGAAGTAATAGATAATCCCTCTCACATCTTGAGAGGGATTTTTTACTCATAGTTGTTCAAGACTTTCCTAAGTTAGATAAAAACTATTTCATTTCACCTTCTGAAGTCTGTTCTTGAATTATCCTATTTATAGTGTTCCATAAGTCACCAAGTCAATCGACTTTATCTAAATAACTATATACTCTCTGGTTTTGATTCGCACTCTCTGGAGGATTTGCAGTCAAAACAAGAATGACTATATCATGAAATTTCGTACCTAAAATTTCCACAGCTTTGTCAGCATTCCATTGTGCTCGTTCTCAAATCTGAGTTGGAAAATTACCGTCAAGTATTGCAATATCAATGTGTTTATCTCGTATTGCTTCTTGCATAGCATGCAATGTACTTACAGAAACAAGTGTAGATCATTGAGGCATTCTACGTGGGAAAAACATCTGAACTGGCTCTAACCAATCGCGCTCATCATCTTCGACATGTAATACCCTGACAGCCTTTCAAATAGTCTCTGACATAGTAAGATTAAGAATAAAGAATAAGTGCTTATGATTTTAATTGAGAGAGAGAATGTCAATTTTATTTTATAAATATAAGTATTGTCAACTCACACTTCCCATATAGCTCGACTTTCTTCATTTTTTCGATAGAGTATTTCGCATAATACACCTTCTATGATTTTTGTTGCACTCGATCTCGAAACCACATGACTCGACCCAAAAACAGATACGATTATCGAGATTGCTGCTATTCGTTTTGAACTCGAAAAGAGGGATGGAAAATTCCTCATCATCAATAGTGAAGAGCGAACCATGCTCATCGACCCTGATCGAGAGCTCAAGGAAGAAGTCACTATGATCACAGGAATCACGAGAGAGATGCTCGAATGACGTGAAAAATGGGGATCCGTCCGAGAACGTGTACGAAATTTTATTGGTGATGCAATTATCGTCGGACATAATGTTCTTTTCGATATAGCCATGCTCAAAACACATGGAATCGATATATCGAGAAATATTACAATTGATACTTTTGAACTCTCTGAGATATTTTCCCAAGATGTCGAAAGTCTCAATCTCCTCTTCCTTGCAACTCATTATGGAATACCTATAGAATGAGAACACCGCGCACTCGATGATACCAGACTATCAGTATGACTTTTCATACATTATTTGGAATCCATATTGACGATGGGTGAAGAAGGGAAAAAAATATTCTCGTTCTTTCTAGGGAAAGATTCACACAAAATCATAGAAACTCTGGTTCAGCTTTGTGAAATCGAGAATATTTCATGATATTGCATTGATAATCCCTCACAGATTTCTGAAAAAATAACTAGTAATACTTTTCATACTAGTAAAATTCCGGTCATGGAATATAGAAACTTATCTGGAAATATAGATGAAGAACTCGAGCTAATCAAAAAAACAAAGGAGGAATACGGAAAAATCCTTCTGGTAACGAATGGAAAAAAACAAAGCCTATTCTGGAAAGAGAAACTCAATACAGCTGGATATAAAGCGGAACTGATCATCGAAACAAAGAGATATTGTTCGTTGAATACACTAGAATCTTTCATACAAAAATCCCTCCTCCAGAGAAAAGAGTTGATATTTTGTATCAAAATGCTCTTCTGGCTCCAAAATACAAAAACAGGGCTTCTCGATGAACTCAAATACTACGGAGAAGAACGCGAATGGATAGAATTTTTTCGACTAGATGAATCCGAGTATTCACACTTCCAGAAGAAACAAAAAGAGAATGCGCTCACAGCCGATATTCTCATCGGAGATCCTTGGATAGAAGAACTCCAGAAAAAACCATTTTTCTGAGAAAAATCTTGTACCATCGTGCGTGATATTATCGAATTGGAAGACACATTCAGGAAATCTGGAAGCCGAAGGATTTCCTTTCTCGAGATAGAAAATGATATTGCATACTTGTATGGAAACTGAATTTTATCAGAAAATCTCAGAGAGAGAACACGGATGAGTATGGCATACTTCCAGTATCTCATCGAGAATCTCCAGGAACGTCCAGAATGACCTTCACCTATTCCTCCTGGAGATTATGGAGAGACCTATTATTTCGATCAAGAAGATCTCTGGAATCATGGAAATAAATGGATACTCCTGTTCATGAATAACCTTCGAGATGTATTTTCTCAAGAAGCAATTCTCAGCAAGAAGCTCACTGGAATCGACAAAAAGATACTCCAACGACTCCTCAGAAATATCCGAACAATACAAGAAATAACACATTTCCAAAATACAAATCTCTGAATGATTGTTTCTATTCTGGAGAATAATACTATTCTCACTATTATTCCTCGAGATACTTCTCCCATCATAGAAAATTTTCTCAATATCCAATCTGGAGAAAAAATTATTCTCACTGGATATGGAATCTGATGACCAATCGTACAATCATTTCTCCGGAATGAATGCCATATTCACTGGAAAAATAGTGAAGAAAGAAAGGGGGAATATCTACTACAAGTTACCACAAATCATTTCTCGATTATAGAAAAATCTTTGGCTACTGTTATTTTATCAACCAGCAATAAACACCTCCGCTCTCTCTCAAAAGATATTCAAAAACGTTATCCTGAAATAAAAGTATTTACCCAATGAATCTCTGGTGGAAAATGAAAAATACTATCAATGTATGAAAAGTATGACTGAAAAAAAACACTTATTGGTCTTATTGATAGCTGGATTGATGAATCGAGTATTTGGGAAAAATCTGATAGCATAGTCCTCGCTAAAATGCCATTCGATCCACCCAGTGATCCGTATTATCTTGCTCGAACCATTGGCATGAAGAATAATTTCGAGGAATATGGCTGTCCTCTTGCAATTGCAAAAATAAATACTCTTGTGGGAAGAATACGCAACGTGAATGAAGATGCTCCGATATATTGTCTCGATGAGCGACTCACAGAAACCACATGGTGACAAAAACTCTACAAAGAAATACTATAAAATACTCATTTTCGATAGATTTATCGATATATATCATGACTCATATTATTTTTTTGTAAATATATTCATCGGTTTTTCGCGGTGGAAGATTTGAAAAGCAGGAACTTTCTTATATAATTGCGCAGATTTCAGAAAAGAAGATACAAAATAAATTCTATATCTTCTCGATAATATCATTCAGAGTGGATTATTTTTTCATTCGTGTAACTTACTTATATTTTTCCCAATACATATGTTTTCCCTCATTACCAAAATATTCGGCGATCCATCAGAGAAAAAACTAAAGAAATACGCGAAAGATCTGGAAAAAATCAAAAAAATAGAAGAACGCCTTCTCGGTGAGATAAAAACAATTGAGGAAGTACAAGCAAAAACTCATGCATTTCAATCACTTTTTGAAGGACTCGATATCGAAAAGGAAGATGATAGACCGAAAATCCGTGAAATTCTGGAATCCATAAAATACGAAGCTATAGCACTTCATAGACGCGCTTGTGCACTCATTTATGGGAAGGAATTCGATTTCGGGAATGAAAAAAGAATCACATGGAACATGATTCCGTATGATGTTCAGATTATTGGTGCTCTTGCCCTTCACGAAGGAAATATCGCAGAAATGCGAACTGGTGAAGGAAAAACACTCGTGGCTACCATTGCAGCCTATCTCAATGCTCTTATTGGTACCCCGATTCATATCGTCACAGTGAATGATTATCTCGCACGTCGTGATGCTATGGAAATGTCTATTATCTATGGTGCTCTTGGTCTCACAACTGGAGTTATTACTCACAACCAGAGTTTTGATGAGAAAAAGAATGCCTATAATGCGAATATCGTATATGCAACGAACAATGAGCTCGGATTCGACTACCTGAGAGACAATATGGCTATCAACAAGGAGCGTCGAGTAATGGGAAAAAAATGGTTCGCTATTGTCGATGAAGTGGACTCCATTCTCATTGATGAAGCTCGAACACCGCTCATTATTTCTGCACCAGATGCAGAACCAACCACCAAATATGTCCGATTTGCAGCTCTTGCCCGTTCTCTGGTGCATGAGAAAGATTATAAAATCGATGAAAAACAAAAAACCGCTACTCTTACAGAAGATGGAATCAAGAAAGTAGAAAGTTTTCTCGGTGTGGACAATATTTATGTGAGTCAGCATTTCAATGATATACACCATGTAGAGAATGCTCTAAAAGCTGGAGCCGTATACCAGAAAGACATTGATTATCTCGTGCGGAATGATGAAATTCTCATTATTGATGAGCACACTGGACGTGTACTTCCTGGTCGTAGATATTCTGATGGTCTTCATCAGGCGATCGAAGCAAAAGAGAATGTCACTATCCAACAAGAGTCAAAGACACTTGCGAGTGTAACTTTCCAGAATTATTTTCGTCTCTATCCGAAACTCTCAGGAATGACAGGAACAGCAAAAACAGAAGAAGAAGAGTTCTATAAGATTTATCATCTGGAAGTTATCACTATCCCAACCAATAAACCGATCAAGCGTGTAGATCGTGGGGATTTGCTTTTCAAAAGTGAGAAAGGAAAATATACATACGTCGTGAAGCTTATCAAAGCGCTTCATGAAAAAGGTCAACCAATTCTCGTAGGAACTGTCTCTGTAGCCAAAAGTGAATATCTTTCTGCTCTGCTCCAGAAAGAAGGAATTCCTCATGAAGTCCTCAATGCAAAACAAGATTCACGAGAAGCAGAAATCATCGGTGCAGCTGGGCAATACGGCGCTGTCACCATTGCTACCAATATGGCAGGACGTGGAACTGATATCAAAATCGATGATCGTGTCCGAACACTCATAGGAACCGTCAAGATTGAAGGTGCTGCAGGTATCCAAGAGTATCCACTCGGTGGACTCTATGTTATCGGTACAGAAAAACATGAAACACGTCGCATCGACAATCAGCTCAGAGGACGTTCGGGTCGCCAAGGTGATCCTGGTCTTTCACAGTTCATGCTTTCTCCACAGGATGATATCATGCGTATTTTTGGTGGGAATAAACTTTTTGCGATTCTGGCAAGTTTCGAATCTCATCCTGAAGGAGATCCACTGATCGAGAGCAATATGCTCATGAAAAATATCATGACTATTCAGAAACAAGTGGAGGGTCGAAATTTCGATATTCGAAAACATATTCTCGAATATGATGATGTTCTCAATCATCACCGTCTTGCGATATATAACCGAAGAAACAAGATTCTCGAAGGAGTCGATATTCATGGTGAGATTCTCAATATGCTCGAGACTGAAGTTGCTCGCATCATCAGTATAGCTCAATGAGAAGAGAAAGAAGTGAGTATAGAGAGTCTCACGAGAGTTGTCGAGTGACTCAATGCTTTTTCTGAATCAGAAGGACTAGTTACTGACGATTTTGCGAATACGAAAAACTACGAAGAAGTAACTGAACGCGCATATTCCCTTCTATCAGGAAAGATAGAAAGCCTCCGAAATACAGGAACAGAAGAAGAATTTGCGGAATTCGAACGCAGACTGACACTCGCTGCTATTGATGAACTGTGGATGAATCATATCGACAGTATGGCACACCTTCGGGAAGAAGTAGCTTTTGAAGGATATGCCCAGAAAAATCCTCTTATTATCTACAAAGAAAGAGCCTACGATAAATTCGTGGCCCTCATAGAAACTATCGGACTTCGCGTAACGAAGTGACTCCTTACAGCAAGACCAAAGGAAGCAATAGAAGAGGTAAACCTCGAAGAAACACTTCTCTCAAAATATGCAGAGTCTGGTGAGGCAACGTTCGATAATCATGCCTCATCAACAGCAAGTCGCCTCTGACATTCAGAATACAATGGAGGCGAAGAGATGGAATGAGTCAAAGTTATCCAAGCAAATAACGAAAAACGAAATGAATATGTCTGAGTATGACGTAACGATCTATGTCCGTGTGGAAGCGGAAAGAAGTACAAACAATGTCACGGAAAACAATAAACAGAACCCCTCTTTTATATTCTAAAAAATAATTCATGTCTGACACTCAAGAAATATTCGAAACAACAGAGTTCGATGAAGGAAACAAAACCGTCAAAGAAGTTATTTCTTTCTTCCGAGATCTTATCATTATTCTTCTCGTTGTGCTTTTCATTCGAATGTTTATTGTCACTCCATTTCGAATCAATGGAAGCTCTATGGAAACAAATTATCATGACAAAGAATATATCCTTGTCGATAAGCTCTCCTATCTCAATCTTCCTGTTACCTATAATACAACTGGAAGTGGGGAGAACATGTGGACCAAGATAGAAAAAACGCTACTCTGAAATCTTCCCGTTCATGTATGAGATCCGGATCGTGGTGATGTGGTTGTAATTACTCCTCATATTGATAAAGAACGTGAATATTATATCAAGCGTGTTATTGCCCTTCCTGGAGACACTATCAAATTCGAAGATGGAAATGTTTTTATTAGGAAGGCAAATAGTGGTTCTGGTGATTTTGTAGAGCTTGATGAGACCTATCTTTCCTCTTCGAATAAAGGCAATACCCGTCTCCCTGACTCTGTAGAACAAAATATATTCACAATTCCTGAAGGATACTACTGGGTGATGGGAGACAATCGCAATAACTCTGCCGATTCTCGTCAGTGTTTCCAGAACTGTTATGGAAACAGTGAAACTGCACATTTTATCGGACGAAAAGATATAGTAGGAAAAGTATTACTCAACTTTTGATACTTTAATATTTTCAATACAGGATGACTTCTTCGTGACGGGAAATTCACATGGACACATCCACCACGATTCCTGAATCATCCCCGCACAGCAACGTATCCAGAACTCAACTAAACAACTCACTCTTCAAAAATTCAAGATTTCTCTCGTAGAATATCTTGAATTTTTACTATTTAATAATGTTTCTCATGTTTTATCTCATTGATAAACCAATTCAGATGACGAGTTTCGATGTGATACGAAAACTCCGAAAAATCCTGAATATCAAGAAAATCGGACATTCTGGAACGCTCGATCCACTCGCGACTGGTTGTCTTCTCATTGCTACGGGAAATAGTACAAAACTGATTCCAGAACTCGAGAATACATATAAACGCTATACTTTTCGTGTACGTCTCGATGGAAAAACAGATTCACTCGATCTCGGAACAGAAGTTATTCCAATGGATACCAAAAATATCCAAGAAAAAACCGCAGAAGAACTAAAAATATTTCTCGAAAATCAAAAAACGCAAATTCCTCCAAAATACAGTGCACTGCATGTTCATGGAAAACGTGCCTATGATCTGGTGCGACAAGGAATCGAATTCGAGATACAAGAAAGAAATATACATATAAAGGATGTGAAAATACTTGATTTTTCTCTTCCGGATACCATTTCTATCAGTCTGACTATATCTTCTGGAGGATATATCAGGTCCCTTGCTCCCACTATTAGTTCGTTTTTCGGACTCGAGAGCGGTTATATCAGTGAACTCCGGCGAACCCATATTTTTCTGGATAGAGGACATTATCTGGAGGAATCGATGTGTACCGATATCGAAAACCCGACGCCCATTCCTTACGATATTCTTTTTCCACATATACCAACTATTTCGATAGAAGAACCGGTCTACCTCGATCTGAAAAATGGAAAAGAAATTTTCCTTCAAAATAAGCACTCAGCTCTTGCTTGAGGAATGAAAGTATTTCTCAAGTATTGAGATATTTTCCTTTCTCTTTGCCTTTTTGATGGAGAAAAATTCACGGTTCTTCGGAATAATGTCTAATCTTCACGGAAAATTTACATTGGAGATTTGCTTTTCTGAATATTGCGAGTACTCTTCAGCCCAATGAAACGATTTCTTCTTTCCATCATTTTCTTTTTCTCCTTATTTTCTAGCATATTGATGCCTAGAAATAGTCTTTTTGCAGCCCAAGAAAATGAAGAAGTAACCAATGAGGTAACGACAGGAAGTGGAGAAGATATACTCGAAAAAAGTGCATCAGGCAGTATCACACCACAAGAAGATTCTCACATTATCACACCCGAGGAAGAGGAGCAAGTAAAGAAAGATCTCAATGAATATATCATCGAGTCATACAAAATTCAAGGGACAAAAATTCTCAAAGAACTCGATGCACAGCTCCAGAAGAGTTTACCTGAGGAGAGTGAAAGGAAGGAAGCCTACAAGAAAATACTAACATCACTTGAGTTACGAGAAAAACGTCTGGAAAAGATGAAAGTCAGTGAAACAAAAAAAGCGATTCTCAAAGAATTTCTCGAACATATGATATATATTCTCGAAAAGAAGGTGGAAAGTCTCCAAAAATAAAACTCTTGTTTGCAATACAGGAGTTTTATTTATAATGGCTCCATAATTTTGTATTCTATGCACCACGATCTATCCATCTGGATCAAGAAAATCCTTATTCTTATTTTCATAGTCTTCGGATTTTATATTCTATATATTCTCTCCCCTATCATTCTCATAATAGGAATTGCAGGATTCATTACTATTCTCGTGAATCCGCTAGTAGAAAAATGGGAGAAGTATCATATTCATGCAGGAGTGACAGTCATTATTGTATATATTATCATATTGCTTCTTGGAAGTATTGTGATTGGAACGCTTATACCGATTATTATTGACTATCTCACAGATACAGTGACTCTGGTGATCAATTGGGTGAACCAAGCTCAAGAGGTATATATGCGAGAAGGAATTACTGGATTTCACTTCAATGCATATATTGAGAAAATAATTCTTTTTATTCTGGGAGAAAATAATATCGAACATACTCTCGATATAATCAAACAAAATGCGGGAAATATCCAATCTATCCTCACCAATCAAATATCATCTCTCACAAGTGGCGGAATATCAATAGTCAGTGCCGTCGGGGGTGTTGTCACGAATTGGATTCTGATAGGGATTACCACATTTCTCATGGTACTCGAACGAAAAACTATTGGAAACTTTATCATAGAAATTGCCCCTGATCGCATCGATACATACCTCAGGAATCATTACCGATCGATTCAACAAGTGTGTACATCATGGATTCGAGCCACACTGATTCTCTCATTGAGTATATTTGTTACAACGTACATTGGACTTCTTTTGGTAAAATGGATTTTTGGTTTTGATACATGAAGTACCTTCACATTGGCACTTATTGGCGGAATCATGGAATTCATTCCATATATCTGACCACTGATTGCACTCATTCCTGCTGCTATTATTGGACTCTGAACTTCTTGGAAGGCAGCATTTGTCATTATTATCCTCTATATCATCATCCAACAACTCGAGAATAATGTTTTTGTTCCTTATGTTATGAGCAAAGCGCTCGATCTTTCTCCATTTCTCGTTTTTATTGTTATGCTTGCAGGGGCTTCTCTTGGGGGAATTGCTGGTATTATTCTCGCTATCCCAATCACTGGAGTCGTTCATGTGATGTATAGCGACTACAAAAATAGAAATCAGAGTATTCACGAAGTATCTACAGAGACTACGAAAAAAGGCAATATAAAAAGAAAGGTGGAGAAACATTAGGAGACATTTATCAGGAAAACTATTGTTTTTTATATTACAAGAGAGAATTATTATACTTCAATAGAAAAATTGTGGACAAATTTGCAAGAATAAGACGAAAGTGTTATTCTACAAGAAGTATTATTTTATTCTTTTTATGGTAAACAACACTCAAGAATCTGCTTCATGACAGGAATCTACTACTCCATGAACGGATGATAACACTTTTCTCACGAAGAAAGCAGATACCTCGGTATATAGTGACTTCTTCCAGGAAACAAGTGACGGGAAAATCAGTGTCGGAAAAAAGGCGGAAAAGTCGGGCCTCGAAACGGTCACAACTGTTCTTTCGTATGTTTTACCGATTGCTATTGTAGCGGTGATTTTGGGTTCGCTTCATGTTTTCTTGCGTTCTCAAGAGACTGGCTCATTCGCGACAAAATATCCATTCCTATGCCCGTATATGAGCTATGGTGTAAACCTTGATACTGAAACTCGAGGATGCAGTACAATCACGACCATTGGAAATATCTACGCCGAGAAGCAAAAACAACTTCAGGAAGACATTCTCAAAAAACTCAATGAATACATTCCCATTAAGATTACCCGAAATCTCATGGCGAATTCCAAGGAGAAACTTTTTGTGATAGATATGCATGACAAGAAAGTACGGGTCGACACAATTATGAATCAATTTCAAAATGTCATGAATACATCACAATATATGGTGAATAACATCCAATGTACTGGTATAAGTATTGATGCTGATGGTGTACTCACTACACAGTGTACTATCGATGGAAAAGATATTGGTGCAGACAATACCAACGGAGGGCTCGGATCATCCCGTATAGAAGCTCTTGATTTTATCGAGGCATTGAATGATACTACAAAGAGTCATTTTATTCTTCTCAATCCTCCAACAACGCTCAGTTCTGATAAAATCAACGAAACGGAAGGAAATAAAATCTTCAGTACACGAACAACTCTTCCTATTCAGGTACGATATGTACCATTTGATGAAAAATAATAACTTTTTTCTTTATGCTTACGAATTCCCAAAAAGAACATCTCACCTATACGGCTATCGGACAAGTTACAATTCTTTTTGTGCTTGGAATATGGACTTATTCATATATCGTTTCTGGTATTGATAAGATCAATGCTGCTACTGAAGTAACAAATGCAAATATTGATACGTATCAAAATACGGAAGCAAACGGATTGACACTCACTGATCTTGACACTATTATCGGGAAAAGAACTGAATATACTGAGCTCCTCAAGATTATGAAATCAGATGTGGATGGAACAAAAGAGGTTCTCAAGAAAAGTCCTGCTGCGCAAAATAACACATATCTTGAATGGCTCAAAGACGCCATGGGAAATGATGTAACGCAAGATGAGAAAAAAGTTATCAACCAATACAAGAAAAAACTTAACAGTATCCTTCCAACACTCAGTCCTGTATCAGGAACTATTGAAGAAGACAATATAACTCTAAAAGAATACGTCCAATTTATTGAAACAAAGATTCTCAAAAAATTCAATCTGGAAAGTAACCTTATCCTTTGAATGCAAGGAATTACGATCGGAAAAGAAGGCACAGAAATACCAGAAAATATTGGAACATTTGATCTCCAAATATCTTTCAAGGCAAAAAATAAAGATATTACGGATTTTATCCAATTCCTGAATATTACAGGTAATCCTGAGCTTCTCACAAGTACAGGTGTCATGACGGAAAAAGATATTCCTGGTGTCATGACAAATCCTCTGATTACAATCGTGAATTTTGGACTCCAAGATCCTGTAGAAGATCAACCAACAGACAAAGAAAATTCTGGACGTGTCACTCTGCGATTCTATGTACGTGGTGTTTCTGCAACTGATATGATTGCTCTCGAAGAAAATATCAAAGCACGTGAAAAAGTGTTGAGTGAATCTCTCACTCAGAATATAGAAGAATGTACAAAACAATGATCTTTGTGTGGAGATACGAAAACAGCACTCAGTACCCTTTCTCAGAAATTCCAAGAGTACAAAAATGGAACAAGCGGTATAGTTTCATCACCTACTGCAGATGCAGCAAGTCAAGTATATATGCTCGCTCAGAGAGCCAATACACTCCGATCTCTGGAAGATGAATTCGAAAAAATCGTTGTGTTCACCAAGAAATAATAAAAAAATATGTCTACTTCCTCTATAGAAATACTCAAAGAACAAATCTACAAATGAGAAAACGTCAGTCAAATCTGTGATCTCATGATTATTGGTGCGGTGGAAATAGGAAGTTCTGATATTCATATCGAACCTCTGACCAATATTGTCCGCCTCCGGTATCGTGTAGATGGTACTCTTCGTGAGATTCTTGAGTATCAGACATTTCTCCATCAACAGGTTGTAGCCAGATTCAAGATTATGGCGAATCTGAAAATCGATGAATCACGTATTCCACAAGATGGTCGTATCTCTACTGTTATCAACAATAAAGCTCTCGATCTTCGTGTCTCAACTCTGCCAACAGTTCATGGAGAAAAGATAGTAATGCGTATCGTAGACAAAAGTAAAAAAATTCCTGATCTTTTCGAACTCGGTATCGAGTGACACAATAAGGAATTGCTCGAGAAAGCAATTTCTCTTCCAAACGGAATTATCCTCACTTCTGGACCAACTGGTTCTGGTAAATCGACCACTCTCTACTCTTGCCTCTCGAAGCTCAATTCTCCTGATGTGAACATCATGACGCTCGAGGATCCAGTAGAAAGTCAAATCGATGGGCTCAATCAATCTCAGATGTTTCCAGACATTGGATATAACTTTGCCTACGGACTCCGTACTGCTCTCCGCCAAGATCCTGATATTATCATGGTTTGAGAAATCCGTGATCATGAGACCATCAATGTCGCGATCGAAGCAGCCTTGACAGGTCACCTCGTGGTATCGACGATCCATACGAATTCTGCTGCTGAGACAATTACTCGTATTCTCAACATGGGAATACAGCCATTTCTTCTTCCAGCTTCTATCAATGCTATCATCGCGCAACGTCTTATCCGAAAACTCTGTAAGTGTAAAAAACCTGTAACAATGCAGGATCTCGATCCGCACGTTCGTTCTCGTGTAGAAAAAGCTCTCAAGAGAACCAAAAAAGAAGAACTTATTTCTCGTATCCCTGCAGAAATTCTCCAGAAACCATTGTTTTATCAGGCAGTTGGTTGTCCAGAATGTGATAATGTCGGGTACAAAGGTCGAGTTGGTATCTATGAGATTCTGGAAATCACTCCAAATATCAAGAAAATGATCATCGAAGGATCAAGTGCTACAGCTATCAATGACACTGCAATCGATGATGGAATGACTTCGCTCGAGCAAGATGGTATCATCAAGGCGCTCAATGGACGAACTTCACTGGAGGAAGTCTATGCAGCGGCAAAAGAAAATACATAAAACCTTTATCTATACTCTATAAACGGAACTATGCCTACAAACACCAATGCAGATATCATCATCATGGATATCAAGGAATGAATCCAAGAAAAAAAGGAAGAAAGTATTCTGACGTACATGCTGGGGATTGTTTTCAAGAAATGATCTATCAGTTTGCGTCAAAAAGTAGTATTCTTCCGAATCATGGCGACAATGGTGAATGCGAATCTCACGGTTCTCAAGAGTCTTTCTGCACTGAAGAAACAAGAGAAGGACAAGAATATGATAAAGTTCTATGAATTTATGATCGGAAAAATCCAGGGATGATCACCGATGCACGATGCTCTGGAACAATATTATTGATGTTTTGCTGATGCTGAAGTATCTATCATAGAAGCCTGAGAAAAAACAGGAAAACTCAATCAAGCGCTCATACAAATCGCAGATCAGACAGAAAAAGTAGACTCAATCACACGAAAAATCAAAGGAGCTATGACCTATCCGATTCTCCTGATTGTCGGTATGGTGATATGTGTGACAGTCCTTATGGTAAAAGTTATTCCGACATTGACTTCGTTTTTCTGAGATCCTGAGACTCTTCCAACTGCGACACAATACATCCTGAAAACGAGTCATTTTTTCCAGAATAATTGGCTCACACTTGCAATAATAGGAGTTGGATTTTATGTGGCTCTCAATATCTGGAAACGAACAAGAGAGGGAAAATATCGTTACGATGGCATGTTATTGCATATGCCTATTTTTGGACCACTCCTCAGAAAAGTAGTACTTTCCCGCTTTGCACGTGTATTCTCGAACTTGATTGCCAGTGGAGTTTCTGTTGTAGAAGCGATTCGTATCGTAGCAAATGCTGTCGGTAATGAGGTATACCACCAACGCCTTCTCCTACTCCGAAATGATGTGAAAAATGGTATGAAGATGGCTGAATCCCTCGAAGATGACCCACTCTTCCCTGATCTTCTTATTTCTATGCTTCGCGTAGGTGAAGAAACCGCACAAATCGGGGAAACAATCATCAAGATCGCGGACTTCTACGATGAAGAAGTGGATATTGCTATCGGTGGTATCCAGAAAATGATTGAACCAATTATTCTATCTATTATGGCGGTTGTTATCGGTTTTATTGCGGTAGGTATTATGCAACCGATTATGAACCTCGCTGGTGCTATCTCTGGAGGATAAGAATCAAGAAAACAAACGAACATGATCTGAAATAGAAATGAGAAAACTTCATTTCTATTTTTTTATACGAAAATTTGCTTTTTCTCATATTTCCCTATAATGCGCAAGCTTATTTCATAACTCGCATTATTTATGCATACTCTCGAAGCAAAGATCCGTACAGAGACCGCTCGTGAAACCCGTGAAAACGGTTCAGTTCCAGCAGTCGTATACGGCAAGGATGTCCCTTCGACAAGCGTAAAGGTGGGAACTTCTGAGTTCATTCGCCTCTACCGAGAAGTCGGACAAAGTCATGTCTTCACTCTCAATGTAGAGAAGAAGTCTTACCCTGTTCTTATCCAAGAACTCCAGAAGCACCCTGTGACTGGAAAACCTCTTCATATCGACTTCCTCACAGTAGATATGAAGGCTGAAGTTCATGTTCATATTCCTGTGACTCTCGTTGGAACATCTCCAGCAGTCATCGAAGGTGGACAAATTCACCAATCACTCGAGTCTATCGAAGTAAAATGTCTTCCAAAAGATATCGTTGATGCGTTTGAGGTTGATATCTCTGCGCTCGACCATATGGGAAAGACTCTTCATATTTCTGATGTGAAAATTGATGCGAAAAAATTCCAAGTTCTCTCTCATGCGGAAGAAGCAGTCGTCACTGTACATGCTCCGAAGAAGCAAAAAGAAGAAACTGAAGCAACATCCGTTGCAGACGTTGGTGTCGCTACAGCAAAAGAAGAAAAAGCTGAATAATCGAAATACCGCCTTCGGGCGGTTTTTTCTTGCTTTTTTCTGGAAATTCATATTCTTTCTTGTGATATATACTCAGGAATTATCCCCTGTTTTGTCATCCCGAGGAACGAGGGACCCCTTTCAAACTCATCTTATGATGAAGAAATTATATTTATACTCATAATTGCAAGAAAAAGAGATTTCTCCTTCGTCGAAATGACAAAAGGCCCATAAAGATTACCAATAACTAATCACCATTCTATGCTCATAAAACTCGTTGGTTCTGGAACAGAACTCGAAAATCTCCAAACACTTGTAAACCAAGCACTGACAGAACTCGCGCTCGCAGATGCTGTACGCGTCGAAACTACCGATGATCCAGCCTACAAGATGGAGCTTGGAATCACAGAAAATCCTGCTCTTGCTATCGAAGAGGAATCTATCGAATTCCGCGATATGATATTTCAGGGTGAAGTACCTGCATATGATGAGATCAAGAGCATGTTCATCTCTATTCTCGGTGACGATGAGGATCATGAACACGGAGGTTCTTGTGGAACGGGAGGATGTGGAGATTGTGGTGGTGGATGTCATTAATCTCCTGATTCGTCAACTCCAATTCCTTGCGATAAAGCGAAATAAATGCTACTCTAAATGGAGTAGTATTTTTCTTTATATACATATGAAAATCAATGTCCTCTATCGTCTCGATGCTCCGTCCGGAGTTATCGAATCAGCTGAATCTACAAAACTCCCAGAAGATGTCGAAAAGACAGTACTCGCAGAACTCGGAAATCTCCTCAAAGATCCAGAGGTTATTACATGAGTACAAGATCGGGTAAACGCAATTCAAGATATCACTCAAAGACAACTTCTTCAGGCAACTCTCAATCGTATGGAACGAGTCGGCGATGGTGTTGCTGCAATTCACCAATCCACTCATGATAGACTCTCTTGGCTTCAAGATACAATCTCAGTCTAAATCATCTTCTGAAATTCCTCTATCCCAATACACTTCACACCAAGGCTTTCCGCCTTGGTTTTTTTTGAGCCCGCATCTGTCCCGACAATGAGATAATCAAGCTTCGCGGAAACTGAAGTTCGTACTTCTCCACCATTTTTCTCGATGAGTTCATGGATCTCATCACGAGAAATACCCTCAAAAGAACCAGTTACACAGAATGATTTTCAGGATAGTGGGCTGGTGAGTTGGTGAGTTGGTGAGTTGGTTTTAGGAAGAGTAATTGTGAGTTCATGAAGGAATCTCTCAATAAGCAGACTGTTCTCTTCCACATATTCAACAAAAGCACGGGCGGTTTCTGGTCAGATATCCTTCACTGCAATAAGATCTTCTTCTGTAACTGAGAAAATAGCGCTCAGGATTTTGTCATTCCGAGTGGAGGCGATAGTCGCAATCGAGGAATCTGCTTCGAGAAGTTTTTGAGCAGATCCATTCGACTCTACTCACTTCATTCGTTCCGCTCAGGATGACAACACAACGTTCGTGATCAACTTCGCCGTTTTCTTCCCAACATTCGGAATCCCAAGAGCCACAAATAACCGATCAAGCGTCGTATTTCGAGCATTTTCTATAGATTCCAGAAGGTTATTCACTGATTTTTCCTTGTATCATTCGAGTGAGAAGAATTCCTCTCGGTGACGAGAGAGATGAAATACAGACACGAAATCCGTAATCCATCCAAGCTCAAGAAGCAGTTCAATCTGCTTTTCACCCAGACCATCGATGTTGAGTCATTGTTTCGAGACGAACATTTCGAGTTGACCCTGGATTTTCGCTGGACAATGACGATTCGGACAAAAAATAGCAACTTTTCCCTCATCCTGTTCCAGTTTTGTCGAACATACAGGGCAAGATTCTGGAGGCAATAACTTTTCTTCGCCTCCTGTACGAACTTCTGTGATGACTGATACAACCTCAGGAATCACTTCCCCCGCCCGCATGATAAAAACACTATCCCCTACTCGAACATCTTTTTTCGCGAGTTCATCATAGTTATGGAGTGTAGCACGTTTTACGATAACACCTGTCACTTCTACTGCTTCCAGATTTGCGACTGGAGTCACAGTACCAGTTCGTCCAACAGAATGTTCGATAGAGAGTACCTTCGTGCGAACTTGCTTGGCTGGGAACTTGTATGCGATCGCATAACGAGGATGATGCTCTGTGCGTCCGAGTGAATCCCAGAGAGTCATATCATCCACCTTCAATACCATACCATCGATATCAAAGTCGAAATGCTCTCGCCGATTCCGAGTCTCATCCTCGATAATCTCGCACAATGTATCGATTCCGTCCACTTGCGTGAATGGGAAATCTTCACGCTCAAATCCCCAATCAGAAAGAAGAGTCATGAGTTCGTGATAATTCTGAATTTTGAATCCTGAATATTCAATATCTTGTTCTATCTGTGGTACGCTATAGGCAAAAAACTGGAGATTGCGCGAACGGGTAATCAGTGGATCGAGTTGACGCAGTGATCCAGATGCAGCATTTCGAGGATTCGCAAAAAGTTTTTCCTCAAGTTCAAGTCGCTCTCGATTCACACGTTCGAACGTCGTCCGACTCATCATAACCTCTCCGCGGATTTCCATACGCGGAACCTCTCGAAGCGAGAGAATATCTTTCGGAATATCCTGTATCTCGAATGCTCCAAGTGTCACATCTTCCCCTTCCACACCACTTCCACGAGTGATAGCTTGCACGAGTTTCCCATATTCATAGATGACCGCGAGCCCGAGTCCATCATATTTCGGCTGGACATAATAAGAAAACCCACCTCATCCCCTGTCCCCTTCTCCTCCAGAGAAGGGGAATTGTACCTGAGCCCCCTCTCCTTTAGGAGAGGGTTGGGGTGAGGTGAGTATCCGTAGCATCCGCTCATTCCATTCCCTAACTTCTTCGATACTGTACGTATTATCGAGAGAAATCATCGGATAGAGATGCTTCACCTTCTGGAATTGTTCGGATGCAAGGATAGCAAGCCGAGCTGTTGGAGAATCCACGTCAAACATGTCATGATCAGATTCCAGTCGAGCCAGTGCATGGAAAAGCTGATCATACTCGGTATCCGAAATAATCGGCTGTTCATCGATATGATAGAGGCGATTATGTTCGCGCACCACTTCACGCAGCGAGAGAATATCATCTTTTTTGAGATTATTTTTCCGAGCGAGAAAATCGTTCGAAAGCGAGAGAAGTTCAGATTGATTCATGAGATGAGTATAGAAATTTTTCGGAAAAAAGAAATATTGACAGATGAAAATTATAAATATTATATATATAACTTCTAACTTAAAAAAACTATGTGACTTGATTTTTCGGAAACCCAAAAACCTAATTGAGGAGCTTGATATATTCCATCGCGAGTTACACAATGATTACCGCCTTTAAAGGCCGATGAAACATCGGCTATCATTCTAGCAAAGATGCTCGCGTGATCCGAAAACCCTTCATGAATACAATGGATACTCCAACATCTCTATAAAACATGAGACGTTCTACGTCAAACATCTCTTCGAGTTGAGAAAAGAATTGCCCCAGAAACAGAACATCGTTGGTCTGGAAGATGCGTTCTCATGTGCTATTGTGGATGAGTGGAAGGTTGTCCACATAATGAATCTCCACTAATTAGGTAATATTTTTTGCCTTTTCCTCACTTTCTCATATAATTCTCCCGTTTTATTCGGGATTTTTATTTCTCATAAAATCGAATTTTTAATTTCTAATTCAGAACTGCAATGCAATCTACTGTTACTCGCAAGAATAGCTACCTCCTCTCTGTCACTGTGAAGGAATCAGGAGTAGAACTCGAAAAGGCGAAAAAAGTTGTCATCGAGAAAATCCGCGCCGAAGGTCGTGTGAAGGGATTCAAGAAGGGATCAAATATTCCTGATACTGTTATCATCCGTGAATACGGTGAGGAATTCATCCAGAACCAGGCACTCGATCATGTTGTTGAGAAGCTCTATCCGAAGATGCTCAAGAAGGACAATATCCTCCCTATTGCTCCTGGAAAAATCACCGAAGTAAAATCTCTTGATCCAATCGAGCTCATTATCGAGATCGAAACACTTCCAGAGATTGAGATCGATGAGAAGAAACTGGGCAAAATCAAAGTAAAGAAAACTCCATTCGAAGTCACTGACGAATCTGTGGATGCTGAGATCGAGGCTATCAAGGCTCGATTCACACATTTCCACGAAGCTGGTTCTCATACTGATGATGGTGCAGATACTTCTACTCTCACTATCGAGAATGGAGATCGTGCCACTATCTCTGCACAGGGATACGACAAGAAGGGTGGTGAAGCTATCGCGGAAACTCGCGTTCCGAACTATCCACTCGTGATTGGTTCTGGAAATTTCATTCCTGGATTCGAGGAGAAACTCATTGGTGCAAAAGTTGGAGATGAAGTGGCTTTCGATATCACTTTCCCGAAGGATTACCATAGCGATGATTTCAAGGGACGAAAGGTTCATTTTGTTGCCAATATCGAAAAGATCGAGAAACCACACACTCCAGAATTCACTGAAGAATTCATCGAGAAACTCCGTGGCAAGAAGACAGATCTCGCAGGTCTCAAGGAGATTATTCGAGGAGAGCTCTCAGCCAAGAAAGAATACGAAGCTCGCGCAAAAGACGAAGATACACTCATGCAACAGATGATCGAGGCTGCTTCATTCGAAGTAGGACCTGAACTTCTCGCGAATGAGATCAATCAACTCTTTCAGGAACATACAGCCAATCTCGAACAACAAGGATACAATATGAAGATGTACCTTGATCACCTGAAGAAATCCGAAGAAATGTACAAGGAAGAAACAGTAAAATCTGAAGCAGAACGTCGTCTCAAGGCAGAACTCCTTCTCCGTAAGATTCGTGAACTCAAGGGTACAGAAGCAACGGAAGAAGAAATCAAGGTAGAGGTTGAGAAAGTGATTTCTCAGTATGAAAATGAGGCAGTCGTGACTCGTCTTCGAGAAAAACTCGTTCCAGGAGATGCTTACTACGAAGATATCAAGAATCGTCTTGCATACCGAAAAGTAGTTGATACATTCTTCGAATAGAAACTCAAATCCCTCCTAAATCGGAGGGATTTTTCTATCATTTTCTCTCAAAACATTGACATAGCCACGAGAATACATATTATCCATTCATGCAAAAGAGTATTTCCTCTACATTCTTCTATTTCTCTTTCTTCTTTCAGAATACACTGAAGGGGAGATTTATGGAGTTTTAGAAATATTCCAAGAAATCATGTACCTCTCCTTCAGTAAAAACTGGAGGAGTTTTTATTTTCTACTATTTTATTTTATGAATGCACGTGTTCAGACGGAAGTTATGATTAATCCAATAGTAATGGAATCAATTATTGTCGATAAAAAAGAACAAAAAGAAGGAAGGAAAGTAATACAAGCCACTTGTAACGGAAAAGTTATAAGAATATTATTCCCTGATTATAGAGAGAATGGTGAAGGTATTCCTATCATAGACGCATCTGGAAAAGAAATTGGGAAACTCCCACAAAGTTCACCAATCATAGAAGCAATCCTCAAAGTGCAAAAAGTGGTCTATCTTCAAAATGCTATGGGAAGCCCTATTGGCAGATGAAGCTGGGTAAAAGTATAGAAAACTAAACCATCACCTGACTCTCAATCTCCATCAATATTCGCTCGATAACTTGTCGATCATTCCATGGTCGTGGGCCAAACTGAAGCACTTGTGTTGTCTCAGCACCTTTCCCTGCTGCGAGGAGAATATCTCATTTCTGAAGCATCAAGAGAGCTGTACGAATCGCATCTTCACGATCGGGAATAATCCAGAATCAGTTTCCTTCTTTTCGCTTGATACCAACTGCAACATCACGAATGATAGCAAGTGAATCTTCTGTATATGTATCATCATCCGTGAGAATCACAACATCGGAAAGAATATCGACAATACGTCCCATTTTTGGTCGTTTTGTTTTATCTCGATCACCTGTCGCACCAAAAAGAGTAATAATTCGTTTTGTTCCTTCGATTTTCTTCAGAGTCTCGAGAACACTCTTGAGAGACTCTTCCGTATGTGCATAATCGACAAATATCTTTGCACCGCGCATATTCGGAATTTCTTCGAGACGCCCAGGAATTCCACCTATTGTTCAGAGCATTTTCTGAATAGTTGCAATATCGACTTTCTGTGAGACTAATACACAAATCGCCGCAAGAATATTCATGATGTTGAACTCGCCCTGAAGTTTCGAATCAATATGGAACTGAGCAGAAGCCATACGAACATCGAATGAAACTCCCGTAGCAGAAAGAAAAACATTCTCTGCACGTACTTGCGCAGTAGGTGAGAATCCAAAAGTATACACATTATCGACAACAATATCTTTCGAGAGAAATCGAGAAGCATAGTCAGAATCAATATTTACCACACCGACTTTTCGTATATTCTTACGGATTCCGTATTTGTACAGATTCTTGAAAAGAAGAAGTTTCGTATCGACATAATTCTCCATCGTCTTGTGAAGATCGAGGTGATCCTGACTCACATTCGTGAGAACGGCAACGTCATAACGGAGACCGTAGACACGATTGTAGTAGAGTGCATGACTCGAGGTCTCCATGACGAGATAGTCACATTCTGCATCCTTGGCTCGACGGATAAAATCCCAAACAACAAATGGTGATGGCGTTGTCATTTTGAGTTTATTTTCTTCCTCTTCCCCATTGATGATCGTATTTACCGTAGAAAACATCGCTACTTTTTTCCCTGCAGCAATGAGTCCTTTTGCGACAATATTCGATGTCGTTGTCTTCCCCTTTGTTCCTGTGATGCCAATCACGACCATATCTCGCGCAGGATTCCCTGAGAGATAGTATGCGAGCATCCCTCGAAAAGAGTGATACATGACACGAATTGGAGAATCGAGAGCAATCAGTTTTCGGAGGAAATTAAGCATAATTCTAGAAATTATAAATCCATTTAGCCATTGAATTGACTTGAATTTTATGGGAAATACTCTATTATTCAACTAGAAAATTGCATTTTCCTTTACATTTCTTTTTATCTGTTTTTCCTTCTTTATAGCACAGAACTATGGCAAAATTTCTTATCGAAACCGGTGATGACAATGAAATTCTCAGATCCATCTCAGATACTATCCGCAATGACGAAATCCGAAAATACAAATCCCTCGCAGAAGATATGGTAAAGTATGTGAAAAATGTAGACAATGGTGCTGTCGGACTCGCTGCACCCCAGATAGGTGTCAACAAAAGATTAATTGCCGTCTCTTTGATGCAAGATTATGAAGATGAGAACTTCCGTACTATTGCCATGATCAATCCTGAAATCACAGAACATACGGAGGAAACTTGTTCTGATAAAGAAGGTTGTCTCTCTGTTCCTGGGAAATCAGGAGAAGTAGAAAGATGGACAGGTATCAAGGTTACATTTCTTGATCCTGATGGAAAAAAATACGTCATGAAGCTCTCGAATCTCTCTGCACGAATCGTACAACATGAAGTCGATCATCTCGATGGAATTCTCTTCACTGACAAAGTGAATACACCAATCCTCCAGAACAAAAAAAGAGCCTAGGCTCTTTTTTTTAGAATGTTTTCGCAACATTATTCAGAAGTGTTCGTTTATCTCATGCATAACGGATATTCTCGAGATAACGGATGAGTTTCTCGAATACGAGATATGGATTCAGTGAATCATAGATAAATGCATTCCCTTCGAACTTCATCGGATCAAATTCTGAGAAGCTTCCGATAAGTGGATGATTCTTTGGAAGGATTGATACTACAGAAGATTTTGTGAGATTGATGAGATTCAACTCACCAAGACCATCAGTTATGCAGGCATCGCACGCGCTCATATCCTCTTCGGAATCTGACTCGATGATCCCAATATTGAGCACTCTGGAAGCATCCATGATAAATGAATGGATCACATCATCTCGAATATCGAGCAAGATAACTGCTCGGACGGACTTTGGAAATGCAAACTTTCGAAGCAATGCTTCTCGTTTCTGTTCTTTCTGATTGAGAGTTTTTGGCATAACAACTATGTATATGTGTATGAATATGTCTTCATAATAGCATGTTCGAGGGAAAAAGGCGAAAAAATCTATTTGACATATTATGAATATAAATAATTGTAATATATAAAAGTTGGATTTTTCAGGATTTCTGGATATAAATTCGCCGATTATCACTGTATTTTCTATGAATAAGAACTTCTGGTCGGAACTCGCATCCCAGTGACCCATATCAGCACTTGCCCCTATGGATGGCTATACAGATAGCCCCTACCGTCAGATTGTAAAAAAAATAGCACCTCAAACGGTGGTTTTTAGTGAATTTTTCTCAGCCGATGGACTCGTACATTCGAAAGAGCTCCAGAAAAAAGCGCTCACTCATAATCCAAGCGAATATCCACTGATTATCCAGATTTTCGGGAAAGATCCCGTCATGTTCCGTGAAGCAGCAAAAATCATAGAATCCTACGGCATCACCGGAATCGATATCAACATGGGTTGTCCTGCGAAAAAAGTCGTCAAAAGCTGACATGGATCATCACTCATGATCAATCGTGATACCGCATTCAAGATTGTAGAAGAGATGGCGAGCGCAGTCAAGATTCCTATTTCCGTAAAAACACGTCTTGGTTGGGAAGATTATTCTCCACTCATTGAGTTCTGTCAGTGACTCGAGAATGCGGGTGCTAATCTCATATCCGTACATGGACGTACCTACAAACAAGCATTCACTGGAAAGGCAGATTTCACTGGCATCTACGAGCTCAAACAACATCTCCATATTCCTGTCCTCTGCAATGGAGATATCCTATCATATGAAGATGGGGCGCAAAAGATGATTCATCCTGAGAATAGATGAATACAGTGAACTAAGAATCTTAACTCTGAATCCAAAGATTGAGCCTTTCACAAAAATCTTGACGGTTTTATGATTGGTCGTGCATCTTTCGGTAATCCTTGGTGTTTTCTCCCAGGTAACTATATACCAACACTTGGTGAAATCCTCGAAACCATGAAACTACATGGAGAACTCCTGTGGGAATGGAAAAATAGAAAAGGAATGATGGAAGCACGAAAGCACCTTGTCCAATATCTCCATGGATTCCCATGAGTGAAAGAATACCGAACAGCACTCGTGCATGTAGAAAAACCAGAAGATATCTATGAAGTTCTCGAAAAAATCCGCAACGACCATCCGACACTTCTCTCAGAAAGACTCAAGAACACAAGCCCAGAGAGTAATCTCGCAGTATGGGATTGCGAATGTAACTAAGGATAGAACACTTCTTTATCGAAAGAGTGAGGCAGAAGCAAAATCTCTTGATTCGGAAAATGTGCACGAATATTCTTTTCGAGAAATGATGAGAAAATAATATGCTTCGTGTTGTCTGGTAGTACGCTCTTCAGGAGCGTAACATATCACCACTTAAAAATACTGACAATCATCCGCACAAGAGATAAGTCTCGTGGAATAAAAGCGAGGAGTGAAGCATTATTTGGAATCTGATTTTCTTCTGTGATATGCTGTGGAAATGGAGCAATAAGCCCAACGTCATGATGCGAAAGAAATACAGAAACATTTCTTCCTCGAGTATATCGTGCCACTTCTCGAACTCACCATATTCCCACATAGCGTAAAACGGAATGCATCCAGATCGCATCTGGCTGGTTTTGTTCGAGTATTTTTCTCAGACGAATTCACCTCCAGAAAGCAAAAAGAGACACTATAAACATAATTCTCCGTTTCCATGGAGTTGTTTTTCCATGATATCCGAAAAATAAAACTCTTTTCCCAAGAGATGAGAATGATTTCTTCACTGTTTCTATATAGTATTCCGCACCACCGATGAGATCATCATAATCATGCACAAGCAAAATCTGCTCTTTTCATCCGAAAATCTGACTCACACTATCTATCCAAAAATGTTGATCGTACTTTGAAATATCTATTGGATCTGGAATATCTTGATAAATGTATTTTCTGAGAATCTCCAGAAGAGAATCAACTGGTTCTAATGGATTGATAGCAAGTTCATCAGGAATAAATACATCGAGTCATCCTTTTTTCCATCCAATAATTGGAGTACCACATGCAAGCGACTCCAGAGCTGTCAATCAAAAAGTCTCGAGAAAACGTGATGGCATAAGAAGAAAGTCTGCCTCTTGATATAACTCTCGAAGTTTCTGTGGTTTTACTTTTCCATAATATTTCACATTCTCTGGATATTTTATCGCAAGTTCATGAATGGTATTTTCATATCAACCATCAGAACAAATATACCAATCCAAATATGGACCAAATTGGTCATCTTGCATGCTTTTCTCGATAGCCTCTATGATAATATCGACTCATTTTTCATAGACGAGTCGGGAAGCAAAAAGAAGTTTTATGTGTTTTTTATCGTGAAGCATGACTTCATCGTGAAGAGTAAGAAGCAAGATACAGCCCTATGACAATGAACAAGGAAAGCGACAACATACTTGATTCGAATGTATGAAGAAAGAAATTCATAATCAAAATGGAAATGAACATTCCCGAAAGAATCACATGAACTCGGAAAAGTCAGAAAAGTATGAATCACATAAGAATAAGAAATATGAATCCTCATAGAAATCCGCCTTCTATAAATTGCTGGATATACCAACTCTCAGGGATGTAATATGTATCGGTTTTCTCTATCTCGTTTTTTTCTTTCCCCGCAAGATCGAGTACATGGCGATATGCTGGACCTGCAGAGCCAAGTCATTGTCCAAGAGGATGGGATACAGATCGTTGGACTCCGATAAGCATGCGTTCTGCATGTCATTTTGACGACCCACCACGCTCTATGATAGCTTTTATGTTTCCACCATACTGGAGAAATATACCACCGATTCCGAGAAGTGCAATAAGGGCTAATGCAATAGTTTGTTTTGGGAAATTTTGGTACAAATATCGCCCAGAGAAAAGTATGATAAATCATACTCAACCGAAAAGCCCCAAGAGTGCGCTTCGAGAATATGTGTAAATAATACATGCGATAAACAGCAACACAATTCCTCCAATGACAAAATGCCATGCTTTATAATTTCGGAAATAGTATACAAAAACTCCAATATAGAGAAGAAGGAATGCTCCCATAGTATTTGGTCAATCAAAGAGCCCCTGAAATCTCCGAATATTTGCTCACTCTACTCCATGAAAAATCGGAACTGCAGAACCAAACTGCCAATTCGAAGGATTTCCTGAATAACCAAAATAGAGAAGAATATCTTCCGAAAGCGGCCACTTGAGAAGCATACCAAGAAATAGTGCTATTCAACCGGAAATAAGGAAAATCCGTATATAATATGATGCTGGTCGAGAGAGAAAAATAAAGCCATGAAAGACAACAAAAAACACAACCAAGAATTCAAAATCATACCTCCCTCCATACACGAGTCCCGAAATACCTGTTGTAAATAGTGTAATACATGCAAGAAGAATAACATACACTCCTATAAGGAAATCGTATTTTGTCCACTGTATCTTGATTTTTCACTGCACATATCCAATAAAGAGACAGAAAAGCATCACAAAAATAAGCCCTTCTTTCAAAAATGAGACTCATGGAATCCCAAGTTTCTGTGATGTAAAAACAGACAGAAAAGTTGTGAACGGAAGAATACCGATCAATATCCTGAGAGAATAATCGTAGATGCGCTGAAGATGCATAAGAAAATGACAAAAGTTATTCTTGCGAATAATAGACATTTCTCTATAATACGCAAGACTTTATGAGTTATTTATTCTCTTTATTTTTCTATGAACACCGACGCAATCAACACTCTCAAGAAAATACGAAAACCGCACGTTAATAGTACTTGTATCGGCTGTAGCGCTTGTACCGCTATTTCAGGGAATGTCTTCGAACTCAATGACCAAGGGCTATCCATCGTACGACACTGTGAAACATACGAATGACAAGATGTCGATGATTCTATTGCTGCGTGTCCAGTGAATGCTATCAGCTGGCAAGAAGCATACGAAAACGGTGAATACACCAACGGTGTTGTCGAACATCAGGATATTGTCTAGCAATTATTTTCTTGTTATTTGAAAAATCTCCATAATTAATGGAGATTTTTGTTATACTTTCTTTCTTTTCTGCAGTGAAGAAAATCCATGCATTGCATTGGGACGGTACTCTACATAGCGAGAAATATTGAGGAGAATTCCTGTCGCAATCAGGAGTGAGATCAGAGATGAGCCTCCATAACTCACAAATGGCAAGGTAACTCAAGTAAGTGGTACTACATTGAGGTTCACTCCAACATTGATGAACATCTGTACAAGAATCAGTGTAGTGATGCCGAAAGCAGCATACTTTCAGAATGGATCCTTCACGCCTCGAGCAATCGCATACCCACGATAAGCAATCATCAAATATGCTGAAAAAAGAAGCATCACACCAAAAAATCCGAGTTCTTCCACAATAACCGAAAAGATAAAATCTCATTGCACTTCTGGAAGATATCCGAATTTCTGGATGGATTTCCCAAATCCAAGACCAAAAAATCCACCACTTCCGATAGCAATGAGCCCTTGCTTTATTTGATAATCTTTCCCATCAGGATTTTGTTTCTCGAATAATACTTGAGTATCTTGGAAGAAGTTATCAATACGTCATGAAATATATGCTAGAGAATTTTGTTTTGGATCGCCCAATTTCCCCAATCCATAAATGCTTGCAGCCCCAATAAAAGCAATAAAAAGCGTCACAAGCAGGTAGCGAATATTTCATCATGCTACGAAATATATTGCCGTAACAACAGGTGCAATAATGAGAATAGAACCAAAATCTGGCTGAAAAGCAAGAAGCAAAAATACAGAAGATGCAATCAGAAAAAATGGAATAAACCCCTCAGTAAAACTCGGAAGCATGGAACGGCGTTTCTTCACAAAAAATGCGAGAAAAAGTACTAACCCAAGCTTCGCAAATTCCACTGGTTGAATCGATGGAAGTCCAGGAATATTGAGCCATCCTCGTGCACCATTGTATTCTACTCATACAAAAAGCACAGAAAACAATAACAACAGGGAAACGAAGAAGATTATTTTTACATGTTTTTCGAAAAAGAAGTAAGGAATCTTCGAGAAAATCATGAGAGAAAAGAGTCCGATAATAACGTGCGCAATGTTCTTCGAGAGATAGAAATAGTTATTGGATTCTGAAAGAAGTCACTGGCTCACCATACGAGAAGTGATCTTGAACGATGGATATACACTCACGGAACTAATCATAATCATTCAGAAGATTACGAGTGCAATAACAATAAAAACGAGTGTTGAATCAATACTTTTTTTTTGCATTTGTAGGGAAAAAGAGAAGGAAAAAAATACCGAGCAAGCTCGGTATAAGAGATATTAGAGAGTTCTTTTTCTCATCAATAGAAATGCGAGAGGCAGAATCACCACGAGAAAGAAAAATGGATTCATACCTGTCAGAGGAAGTTCTTCAGTAACTGGTACAACTGGAGTAGCTCCTGTTGCTGTCTCAGAAGTAGAGTCTACTGGACGGAGATTCGGAAGCCCTGAAGTAGTAGGAGTCAATCCTGTACTAGTAGTCATCACTGCATTTGGATTGGTTGGAGCATTGAGCGATTCGTCACTCTTTTGGAGTATAGTCGGAGTGATGAAATCACGAATCGCAAGAGCACCATCAGTGATCACTGCACCACTTTCTGCAACAACAGATATAACAGTAAGTGTGTAGGCAGTTCCTTCCTGAAGTTCCGTGTCGAGATTCACGCCCACCATAGAGCTATCCTCTATACTTCCAGTGAGAGAAGCAATCTTCAGTGTACTATTATCAGATTGTTTGGTGATCTTGAGTTTTACTGTGTCGAGATTTACTCTCTCAGAAAAGATGACATTCAAGCGAAAGTTATCTACCGTGTCTACTGAAGTAACCTTCAGTGAAGCAATTGTCTGATCTGAGACGGTATCGGACGTCATGTCACCTGTGGCCGCAAGAGCTACACCGCCAGAAACAAAAACAAGAAACGAAAGAAGAAGAGTAAAAATATATTTCATATTTGAAAATAAGGAAAAATGAATAAAATCTGTGTGAATAATAAAAATTCTCTATGAAAAGGCAATACCACATGTGGAAAATCCAGAAATATGGCTTTACAATGGTTGAAATTATGCTCGTAATAGCAATGATTGGGATTTTTATCGGTGCTACCAATTCATTCAACTGGAAACCACAGACGGATATAGAGAAAGCTAATCGAATAAAGTACGCCGTTTCTGATAAGCTGCGCGATGAATCTCTAAAAATCTTCACTGGGCATATGCCAAACTATGATGGAGAGATTGCACGAGAAACAACATTAACAATTGGGAGTGGAGGCATAGAAACAACTTATAAAGACGCAAATGGAGTTATCTTGTCAACAGGAACATTTCAGCGACCTTTCTATGATGGCGATCGAAAATATTCTATCATCAATGTTGCATGGTGTACTGGTTCAACTATAGAATCTGCCGTTTGGAATGGTACTGGACAAATTCTTATGACACAAACTGGTACATTTTTTAGTACTGGATCGGCGGGTGTTATCAATAGAAATATCATTATGCTTTTTGTGGAAGTATGATATGATTCTCGTTCTCGAAAAGTTTCATTCGATAGACGTACAGGAAAGATCAGTGTCGATAGCTAGCCACCGATGATGGCCTTCTGAGACAGTAAGTACACAAAATCACTGATTCCCTCATGACTCCGTGCCGAGAGAAATATTGGTTTTAGATCTTGAAACTGCATCAGAAGGTTCTTTTTTTGTTCATCAGAAATAGTGTCAGATTTATTGAAAACATAGATTCGTTTTTGATGTGCCCCGATTTTTTCGAGTGTCTCATCGACAATTCGGATTTTCTCATCGATCCAAGGATCTCCAGCATCTACCACATGAAGGAGAATATCTGATTCTATCGAATCCTCAAGCGTGGAACGAAATGCGGCAATCAGATTCGGTGGAAGATCACGAATGAAACCAATTGTATCATTCAAGAGAATCTCTTGTCCTCTTCCATCTTCCGTCTCGATATACATCTTCCCTACACTGGTTCCGAGTGTCGCAAAAAGCTTATCTTCTGCAAGGACTCATTTCTTCGTCAGTGCATTGAAGAGAGATGACTTCCCTGCATTGGTATATCCGACAATTCCCACAGTGAGAAATCCTTTTCGTTTGCGATTTTCGCGATGAAGCGAACGGGTTTTCTGGTACGTTTTCAGTTTCTCAAGAAGGACAAATTCTTTCTCACGCAAGTGTCGCTTCATGATTTCTGTATTGGTTTCACCTTGTCATTTTGCATTTTTAGATCCACCTCATTGGCGCGAAAGTTCCATTCCCATACCAAAGATTCGTGGTCACATATGTTTGATGGCAGCGAGCTCAATCTGGAGCTTGGATTCTGGCGAGACAGCATGAAGTGCGAAAATCTTTAGAATCAAATCCACTCGATCCCAGGCTTGGATTTTTGATTTCGCTTCTCGAAGATATTCATTCACGTTCCAGACTTGAGCAGGTTTCATGATGTTTCCGATGATGAGAAGCTCCGCTCCGAGTTCTTCCCCGATAGCAATAATCTCATCGAGTTTTCCACTTCCGATAAATGTCCGATAATCAGGAGTGAATCGCTTCTGAACACGCTTCACGATCGTCACTCATCCATAAGTCGAAACAAGTGATTCGAGCTCATTCATGCGATGATCAAGTTCCTCATCCGAGAGTCCTGGTGGTGCAATGTCGATGATAATAGTTTTGAGTTGATTGGCAGTCATATATTTTTTGGGTAAAAAAAGTCTCGAGGAAAAATCCCCGAGACGAAAATTTCGTATCTTAGGGAGGATTATATGCGAAGAATTACATTGCTCATGATGATAGATGGAGTTATCAAGTGGGCCCTATTGTATTAATTCCCGAGAGAAAATCAATGGCATTAAAGAAGTTCTATCCAATACCTCCTCGACTTTTGTCCATTAAATTCGGTATACCGCTCAAATATCCCACCATTTTTTTCGATGGTTCGGATAAAACCAATATTGTCATCGAAACATCCGAGCATAACTCGGTCGAGTCAGATTTTTCGAGCTTCATCGAGCGCGAGTCGGAGCATCTCCGTCGCATATCACCGACGTCGCTCACTCGGACGTATTCCATAGCCGATATGTCAGCCATATTCTTTCAAATTCGGATGTTCGATATGATGTCGAATCTGGATTCCTCCAAGAATTTTCTCTCCATCCATGAGAAAAAAGAGCGTGGCAGGAACTCATCGATTCCGATCGTCAGTGAGGTCACCTTCTGATATTTGGAGAAATTCCTCGAAAGTATTCCCACGAAAGAGTGCTCACGGAGAGACATGTCATTGCTCAAATTCTCCGCTTTGCTTCCATTCAGTGAGCATTTCAAGGTAAGCAGATTTGTGCGAGATGTTGGGGAAAGAGAGGTGGAGCATAGGGAAATATTATAAAGTATCAAAGAATGGAATCTTTCCTTCGGAATCTCTCGTGAGATCTCGCCATCGAATCGCTTCTTTTCCAGGATGACTGAATAAAACTGTGTTCGCAATTCGCGAAAGCACTTTATCATAATCTGCGCGCGTTGTAAAAGCAATTCGCTTGCACTGATTCGGGAAATCATATTCCAAACGGATACCAATTTCTCCAAGCATTCATACATGGGTGGATATATCAGAATCTAATTCACTAGGAGCTATCCGAGCATTTTCCATAATAAGTCCTCCGATATGTTTCTGGAAATTATCTATAGGAATTCGATTTTCTGTGGATCATGCCTCAAGTGATCAAACCGCATCAGAATAAGAAGAAAATTGATGAAGCGGACACACAGAATGCATATTGGAATGGGTTTTTATGGCGCCTCTTCCCATTGCTCATATTTCTCCAAGTCTAATATGAAGCAAAGAACAATCCACTTCATATCCTATATCCCTATGAGTGCAATTCATACACATAGCATCAAGTGGAAGTTCGATAGGATCATTCATCGAGAGAAGAGTAATCCTAGAAAGTAGTCTCTGAATAGTATCTTTCATTTTAAGTATTTCCATCCTTGCAAAAGAGCCTATGAAATCATACGAATCAAGCCCAATAGGTTTATCTGGAGCATAGATTTGTACTCACGCTACATCAGCAACCGGAAAATATTCTGGTCATCGATTTTGTTCGGCAATGTATCCTTCGAGAGTATATGGCATGTAAGGTATAATACTAATTCACCCCCGTAACCTCCTTCACCACCTTCATCTTCGACCTCAAACGTTCGTTCATGATACGAGCTCATTCGGCGAGTTTCGCTTCGACGATGTCAGGATTGGCGAGGAGTTTTTCTCTCGCTTCGCGATACGGGCGGAGGTACTCGGTGAGCACGTTGAGAAGCTCAGTTTTCGCATGACCATAACCGAATCCGATATTCTCTGATTCATACTTCACACGGAGTGCAGCAGTTTGCTCAGCGCTTGCGAAAACTTTATACAGATTGAAGACATTACATTCATCTGGATTTTTCTTCTTTTCATCGACTCACTCAGAACCCGTCACGATGGACATGACACGTTTCTTGAGCGTCTTGTCGTCGTCAAATACGCCGATGAAGTTATCGTAACTCTTCGACATTTTTCGTCCATCAGTTCCTGGAAGTGTTGCGAGTCACTCAGTGACAATTGCCTCTGGTTCGCGGAAAACCTCTTGACCGTACGTCTTGTTGAACGCTCGTGCAATATCACGAGTCATCTCGAGGTGCTGTATCTGATCCTTGCCCACTGGCACCGCGTCGATATCATAGCCAATAATATCCGCCGCCATGAGGATAGGGTAGTTGAAAACTCACATGTTTGGTGTTTGTGGCAATTTCATTGCTATTATTTCTTCAAGTTTTTCTGTATTTATGTTAAAGTTCTTGAAAGCCTCATCTAAACTTTGAGTTCTAAAATAGCGCATTATAGCATGCATTGTATCTATATCACTGATGCCGTTAACCTCTCTTTTTAATCACTCAAATAAGAAGGGCATAATAGTATCTTCATAAAAATGAAGCTTATTAAGGTAGTCTTTATGACTATGCGCGCGTTCCATTAAAGAATATGGTGTCACATTGGACATTACCCACATGAGCTTGGTGATGTCGTGGATGTCTGATTGGCGAAAGATGGTGAGCTCGGTATCGAGTCCGAAGATAGAGAGGTATTCGACAGCGAGTTCATATGATTGGTCGCGCATTTTTGCCCCATCCTTCACACTCGTGAGTGCGTGGAGGTCAGCGATAAATATCGCAGCATCATTTCCCTTCGCGAGCTTCTGAAAGGGAAGTACGGCACCGAGGAGATTCCCGAGATGCATCGATGAGCCGGTTGGTTTGACACCGGTGATGATTTTTTTCATAGAGGAAATATTATTTTTTGATTATAAGTTCTTGTGTAGGGAAAGCAATATCAATATGCGCTTTGGTGAATGATTCTTTGATACTCAGATTGATGGCAGTTTTCTGCTTCAGATAGAGACTATAGTCATCGATGAGAGAAAAGTATGTCACAGAAATACCAAGTGAAAAATCCCCAAAATTATCAAAATTCACTCGATACGAATCCATCTCTCATTTTTCTACGAAGCCTTCGAGAATCTTCTCGATGATCGCCATCGCTTCTCTGAGCTTCACGAGACTCGTGTCATACGTTACTCCAATAGTGAAGTCAGTTCTGCGATTGGAACGCTCAGTGAGATTTTCGATACTTGCTGAGAGGAGATTCTCATTCGGGATGAGGATCGTGTGTCATGCGAGATCAGTGAGAGACAGGTATGTGAATCCGATGTCAGAAATCGTTCCGATCATCCCATTGATACGGATCGTTTCTCCGATTTTGAATGGCTGATTGACGAGAACTGAGATAGCACCAAAGACATTCGAGAGAGACTTCTGAGCCGCAAGAGCAATAGCGATACCTCCAATTCCTGCTCCCGTCACGAGCGCGCTGATATTGTAGCCGAGATTCCCGATGATGGTGATGCCACCGATAATCCAGAGAAATACAATAAGTATCTTTTTGATAATCGGGAACATCTGTTTCGAAAGTGCAGAAGTTCCATAACTCTTCGCCACTTTCCCGAATGTGCTATTGATCAGTGAAGTGAGGAGGATGAGTACGACTACGATGAAGACGACGTCAAAAACTATGTCGACAATGCTCTGTACGCTCGGTGGTATCGTGACCATCTGAAATCCCACATAGAGTGAAGCGAGATATTTGGAGAGGACGATGAATCGCATCAAGATACTCACCAAAATATCATCATACGTGTTTTTGGTTTTCTTTGCCCATTTTTCCAGAGACTTTCCGATTTTTTCTTCGATGATTCCGATGACTCCATAGAGCACAAATACGAGCACAAGAGCGTTGAGATACGAGAATCACATATCGATCGTTTCGTGACTCTGCATGAATCCTGCATACATCGTCGAATACGATGAGAGCCCGTAAATGAGAAAAAAATAGAGGATGCCTCCGACAGCAGAGAGATAATGTTTCATGACAAAAAAGGAAAAGTAACAATTCGTCTTGAAGTATCTTAAAGAAAAAGGGGGAAATGGCAAAGTAAATTATTTGTAGGAAAGCATTCTCTGAAGTTCATTTTTCAATATTTCATATCCGTTTTCACTCATGACGGACTCGGGATGGAACTGGAATCCAGAGATATTTCTTTCCTGAATCACATCCAACGGATAATGATTTGCTCAGGCATCAAAGTACCCTGATCGTTTATGAAAAATTGGAACAAATGAATTATAGAATCACACATTTTCGTAAGCCCCATTTATATAAACTTTATCTTGCTGTCATTGTTTTGATTCACTCATTGCTTGAACGGATAATCCCATTTCCTTTGCAATCGACTGATGCCCGAGACAGATTCCGAGGAGATTCTTCTTCTGCTTCATGAGTTCTCTCGTATGTTCTGCGAGTGTTTTCATTTTCGAGTCACTCATATCGTTGATATTGCCAGGACCAGGTCAGATAACGATGATATCAGAAGCATCAGTAGTTGAGTCAAAATCAATAGTTTTCACGATATCTACTATCATTCCCATTGTCGTCATCATACGAGCAAGCATGTTTGTGAAGTTGTCCTCATTATCGATGATGGTTACCGTCTTTCACTGGAGTTGTTCGCATGTCTTTTGCTCAGATTGTTCGAGAAAATGAAATTTGGAGAGGTATTTATTTCGTTCCTGGAGCTTGGTTATCACCTCAGGGTCATCGAGTATTGACTGAACATCTGGGGGAGTTTGGGATTTCCCGAGAAGCGCTGCTTGCATACCACCAGTTTTCATCTTTACTTCTTGAGCTTCTCCCAGTGGCTTAGAGTTCTTGGTGATGCCAGCACCAGCCTGAATCGTCACCGTGCCATCTGCGTCAAAGTGAGCCATTCGGATGAGGATAGCGGTATCGAGATCTCCATCTGGTGTGAGAATCCCGATTTCTCCACCATAATACCTCCGAGATTGTTTCTCGTATTTTTTGATGAGTCTGGCAGCACTCTCGATCGGTCAACCAACGAGCGTCGGGGCATGGAGAGTTTCTCGCAGTGCGTCAAGAGGTTCGATACGAGGGCTTCTCTTTCCGATGAGCTTATACTCTGTATGTACAACAGCTCCATTTTGTCTCAGAAATGGTCATTCGATTTTTCCTCATTCATCACACACAATCTCCATCATCTTGAGCTCTTCATCAAGCACTTGAAAGAGCTCATTTCGCTCCTTTGTATCTTCGAGAAATTGGAGAAGACGTTCTCTGAAAGTTTCTGGAGCTCACTTCTTGAGGGTGCCTGCAATAGGATCCATAGTAACCCTATCAGGAGTTATCATGAGGTGTTGTTCTGGTGTGAGTGAAACAAAATATTCTCATTCCCCATCACTAAAAAAAAGAGTCATATACTGTCACTTTTGCCTCAGTGCATTCCGGAAAGCTGACTCGACATCATGTTCTGAGAAATCCTGAATCTTCCCAGTATATGGTTGTGAGAGAATCATCTGACAGATATTCCCACCTGCGATTTCTGTCTGTTGAATCTGTCTTACAATATCTGCAAATTCATCATCACTTTGGAGCGGAGTGATAGGGTGCTCGAATCGAATATCCTTACCAGAAAGAGTCTTCTCGATAGATTCACGAGTCAGTGAAGTGATGTTGGAAACCTGAATAGCAAGGATTGGCTCATCTCCATGTGACTCGAATCCACGTTCACGAATCGTACAAAATGGAGTCAGAAAGATAATGGTCGATGTCTGTTGTTTATAGAATTCCTGAAGCCCCTGAAGCGAGGCAAACTTATAGAGAATTCCATCGTATCGAGTAATCACATCATCTTTCTCGATGATGGCATATGGTTGGTGTGAATGAGTTTTCATATAATAAAAGTTAAAAAAGTTAAATAAAAAAATCTGCCAAAAAGTTTCCTCTCTGACAGATCGATAAAGCAGGTTCACTACAATATCCGCCAAAAAGGAAGAGGAATATTCCACCAAGATGTGAGAAAAGTAATTATGAACATATGAGTTATTATTTGCGACGTTTTACAATTTCTTCTTCAACTGCTTTCCAAGGAATATCCGCTTTTACGAGAAGTATCTGGAGACGATACATAAGATCAGCTACTTCTGAAATTAAAAGTTTTTCATTGTTCATTCTTTCAAGAACTGGTCTATCAAACATTTCTAGTTTTGCCTTATCTGGAAAACTAATTCCATTTAATTGCTTGACTGTATTTATTGTATCATCGATCTCATCCAGTGCACGATTCGATGTAGCAATGTCCATAAATGCAAGAGAGACCTCTACTCATTCTTCTGCGACCTTCTGGGCGATACGACTCACTTTTCACTGAAGTGCTTTTGCTGTAGATGATTTTTCAGGATCCGCATCTTTTCTGGTCATTATCATTTTTTCTTCATCTTGAAGAACTCGAGACCAATTCGGGAGATCAGTTGGCTGCTGTTCTATATCTCCCGTTATAAGATTCACTCTTCTACGGAAACAAGTTCTCCAACCATCAATGTGACAAGCACCAGCTCCATTTACTTTCACGAGATATATGAGGGTATCATTATCGCAATCGGTGAATATATCTTGTACTTCAAGAGTATCTCATGAGGTGAGTCATTTTGTCCAGAGTTCATTGCGACTCCGTGACCAGAAAGTGGCAAGACCTGTCTTTCGGGTTTCTTCGAGAGCAAGAGGATTTACGAATCCTACCATCATAATAGATCCTGTATCAATATCTTGGGCAATAGTAGGCATAAGATTTTCTGTGTACTTTTGGAAATCAAGCGCAAGATTTGGTGAATTAAGAGTTTTCATAAGTATAAAAATTATAGATAAATAAAATCCGCCTATTTCTGGCGGATGATTTTTTGTGGAGAGATTCTGAAATAAATTCAGAATGACACATGAAAAAATTACCGCCGATGCGACAAAAAATGATGCCAGATATTTTGCCAAGTTTGTTTGGATTTGAAGTAGAAATACATATGAATTTGATTAAAAAAAATCCCCCGAAAGTTAGAAAACTCACGGAGGATTTTGGAAAATATTTTTTCGAAATATCTAGGCAAAAATACCACACCGTGAGGTGAGGGTACGATGCCAAGATGCGATAAAAATTTGTTGAGTCATACAATGAGTATATGGATTCGTAGAATTTGTCAAATCTACGCGTATTCTCCGCTTTTCATCATGCAATAATCATGACCATAAGTCCGCAAGAGAAACTCCTGTTTCCAGTATTCTGCAGCTCATCGAGTGACGAATGGATTCATATTTCCGAGAACTTTTTTATTTTCCCCGACTCATTTGAGATTATGCAAATCAGAACCGAAAGTGAATATGAGATTATATTCTTTTCGTACCATGGCAATAGCTCTTACCCATTCTTCAGGAGCATCAGAATTTATCTCTACTGCATTGATTCATTGTGC
This sequence comes from Candidatus Gracilibacteria bacterium, assembly GCA_028687475.1. Classification (NCBI taxonomy): domain Bacteria; phylum Candidatus Altimarinota; species Candidatus Altimarinota bacterium. The sequence goes on from JAQUAB010000003.1 coordinate 93,210, forward strand.
GACAAGCCCACCGATTCGAGCGCGGAATTCTTCGATACTTTCGAAAGTTTTATGCGGATGAGCCACCGATACTACTGTATTTTTCATGTCCAATTCTCTTGTCACAGATGCAAGTGTTGGTTCATATGGTGGAAGTTCTTCTGGAAGTGATACGATTTTTGTGTATTTCCCTTCTCGTTTGAAGCCTTCCTGATAGATGTTATCTTTAGTGATTCCATCATCCGTCAATCGACGGAGAATTGCTATATTTTCTGGAAGTTCTTCAACCAATGCAATCAGATGTGAATTATTGATACCATCAGCACGAGTTCCAGGAAAACGTGACTGTACAGAGAGAAATGAGAAAGGAATGTTTCTAAATGGAGTACGAATCATGAGTCCGATTTTTCCGAGATGATCACATTGGACTTGGATTTTATCCATTTTTCCCTGGCGAATACCAGCGAGAATCGTATCTATTTCTTCCGAGAAATGACGAGCATACATCGTGATATGAAGAGATTTCTCATAATCGCTGTCTTTGTGACCGATAGAAACCTCGACTCATTCCACTGCATCGATATACGGAATCTTCTTGAGACTCCGACTATTTTCTCGATTGTATTCTCAGATAATTGCCAATACTTCACGATTCACGATATCATGATCCGTACAAGCGACAAGCGATACCTGACGGCGGATGATTTCTTGTGCGATTTCTTTTGATGTATTTTGTCCATCAGAAAGAGTAGTATGAAAGTGAAGATCAACCATAGAAAAAATGAATATGTATGCATCATATGGATTCTCTGAACGGATTCCGTATTTATCGACAGATGTGAACAAAAATAATTCCATATTCCCAAAAAGAGTGTACAGAAAGCAGAAAATCAATATACTAAAACTGTACTTTTAAAAATACACTTTCAGAATATGCAGAAATATATTCATCTCCTAGAAAGAATTGGCATGAACGAAGCGGAACGAACCATATACATGACGCTCCTGAAGAATCCATATATCACCCTTTCTGAGATATCGAAAAAAAGTCATTACCACAGACCGACTGTCTACAAGTGTATTCGCGGATTTGAATCAGATGGACTCGTAGAAAAATCGTATCTCGATGGGAAACGATATTACTACCATGTGACGAGTCCTGAGAAACTCAGACAAAAAATCCTCAACGTATCCCAGATGGCAGATCAACTCCTTCCTGAACTCACGGCAATATATCAGAAAACCCAAGATGCACCGATACTCTCTATCAAGGAATGAATCGAATGAATCCAGAATATTCACAAAGATCTCCTCGAAAGTGTACCAAAAGGTGGTATATATTACCGTTATAGCTCTCCAAGACGGGAGTACGATGGAAGAAGTCTCTATGTACCTGAGAATTATTTCGAAACGCAGAAAAAGAAAGAAATAGAACGAATCGTTATCACAAGTGATTCGAAAAAGAAATTCCGTCTCTGAAATCCAAATAGAGAAGTTATCGCCATTCCAGAATCTTTCGATACATTCGATGACAATATCACAAAACTCATCTATGCGAACAAGGTAGCAATTATCGACTATGATTCTCAGATAGGATGGGTCATCGAGAATGAATGATTCGCACGCTATGAAGAGAAAATATTTCGTCTTCTCGCAAAACTCCTGAAGGAACAAGAAACAAAAAACTCCAATCTATAATGATTGGAGTTTTTATATTGAGATAACTATTTCTTCGCTGGAGCCTTTTTTGCAACTGGAGTCTTAGTAACCTTTGGAGTTACTACTTTTGCTGGAGTAGCTTTCACTGAAGTCTTTTTTGCTACTGGTTTTTTGGTTGGAGTTTTGCGCGCAACAGGTTTCTTGACGGCAGGAGATTTTGGAGCTGGAACAATAACTTCAGTAATAACGGGAGTTACAACTTTTTTTGTGATAGATTTCTTGGCTGCAATCGGAGTCTTCTTGGCTACTGATTTTTTAGCTGGAGTTCTACGAACAGTAGGCTTCCGATTAGAAGGAGTTTTTGTTATTACTTTTGTAATAGGTCTTTTTACCACTACTAGTGTTTCATCCACTATGAGTTTCTTTTTAGGAGTAGATTTGGCCTCTTTTTTAGCAGAAATTCCTTTGACTTTCTTTGCTTGGATTTTTGCATTTTTCCTTGCCAGTTTTTCGAGTTTTTTCTTATCTTTACGAGCTCTCTTCTCGGCCTTCTTTTGAGCTTTAAGAAGAGTTTTAGCAGCCCTTTTTTCTTCTTTCATCTTTCTTTTGAGTTCTTTCTTCTGTGCCTTCTTTGAGAGAACTATTTCTTGTTCTTCAGAAGAATGTTTTTTATGTTTTGACATAATGAGTAAATTAAGATACTGGGTATTGTATATATTTATAAAACCCTGTCAAATAAATACAGACAAGGGTATTACAAAAATATATTGAATATTACTCTAATTATAGAATAATCAATTATTCTATGGCAACTATCAATGAACGATATTGCATAGTTCACCACTTTCTCATCCATTCGAGATACGGATATACATGTCTTCCTGTATATGTATCCCACACCACGACATGCGTTGGTGAATCTTTTTTTCCGAGGTATCAGAGCAGGAGAAATGCATGCTCTCACGATAATCATTGTATCTCTTTTCCACTTGGAGTTTTCCATGAAAGAATACGATCTTCGTGAGATCGACCACACGGATTAATAGCAGAAATCGGAAGATTATTTACGATATATGTATCGACTTTTTTTACGATACCATCATCACTCGATGATGTCGTACACCAGTCTCACCAGAGAATCACTCGTTTATCAGATTCTATAGCATCAAAAAGTTTTATAAGACGTTTTCTGGGGATGATATTCTGTCCATCCATCATATTCCCTGTCTCTGTCACAAATCCGAGACTTGTCAGATATTTTGCAATTGGTTTTTCATAGATTCCATATCCTGTTTTCAGATACTGACTTCCCGTAATTGATCCAACGAATCCAACATCTGGATCTCACCAAATACCTTCGGACGAAAGAGGTTCTGGCATAACTCGCAACGAACGAAAAATATCATCTTCCGAGATATTAATATTGGTGAGACTTTTTATAGTCATCTGTGTTGCAGCAATCTCACACGAAAGTTTATATTTCTGAATCACAAACTGAAACTTCGAGGAAATATCGAATGTTGGAGTAGCACGAGATCCGAGCTGGAAAGACTGATAGAGCCGAAGAGAATCATCAAGAAGTGCTTGACGTTGGACACTCATACGACTAATAATTGGCTTTCCAGAATTCGTCTCAATATATTTCCCAATACTCATAATCTGACTGAGATGACGCGTAAAAGTTGTATAATCCTCCGTCAGCATGAAGCGAGAATTACTCGCAAAAACTCAAACTGGTAAGAGAAAAATATATATCAATAAAAATGATTTTCGAAACAACATTTGAAAAGAAAAGAAGGAGTATCTTGAGTATACGAATTACTGAATTTTTCCAAATATTTCTCATAATTTAGAATCCACTTTGAAGCTTCAACATTCTCGCATAGACTCAATTGTTTGCAATCAATTCATCATGTTTGCCTTGTTCCGATATTCGACCGTGTTCGAGCACGAGAATCATATCCGACTCTCGCACCGTCTGCAATCGATGAGCAATGATGAGTACCGTTCTTCACTCGAAAAGTGTATGGAATGCCTGAGAAATTTTCTCCTCAGAAAAACTATCAAGCGCACTTGTTGGTTCGTCCAAGAAGATAAGTTGAGGGTTTTTGAGAAATATTTTCGCGATTGCAAGTCGTTGTTTTTGTCCTCCAGAAAGCTTCACTCCACGTTCACCGATCTCGGTCTCAAGTCCTTCGGGAAGACTGAATACAAAATCTGCCTGTGCATCCTGAAGTGCCCGCATGAGTCGTTGGTCAAGTTCTTTTTCTCTTTTGTCATCCTCAGCCTTAGCCGAGGATCTCTTTGTATTTTTGGAAAGGGATTCTCTTTCAGAGAATGACAAACCAGAAACACCTGAAACCCCAGACATAAGATTCTCACGAATCGTGCCGTCGAAAATCTGAGGATCCTGCGTCAGATATCCGATATTCGGATAAAATGTAGAGAGATTCACCGTCGAAAGATCAAAACCATCCACCGAAACAATACCTTTCTGTGCAGAGAGAAAGCCTGATGCAAGCTTCATAACAGTGGTTTTTCATCCACCCGATGGACCAACCAATGCATACTTTTTTCCTGCTTCGAAAACGTATGAAAAATCCTTCAAAATCAGTTTCCCTGGAACGTATGCGAAGTTGATATTCTGGAAAATAATTTCTCATTTCTGATATTCAAAATTATCACCAGAAAAAAGATTTTTGGTTTTCGGAGCATTCTCAATCTTATCCCATAATTGTTCGATACTCACCATCTGATCCGAGAGATTCATATAGTGTTCGGTCATATCGAAGAAAAGCCCATTCAAAGTCGCAACAAGAGAAGCAAGGAGAATCAGATGCGGAAGTGTCACTCATCCATCGAGATATTGATGTCCGAGAATCCAATAGAGTGCAATCAGAATCACAAAAGAAAGAACACGCGAACCCTGGAACATCAGCATCTGGATTCCCATTTGTTTCCGGAAAGCCTTCCAATAATTCATATTATATTCATCGAGTACTGCAAGATTTTTCTCGAAGCTGAGATTCTGCGTAATTTCGAGTCGAGACTGAATAGCACGGATAAAACCTCGATCATATTCCATAGTTGACTTCGCGCGTTCGACTTTATAGATTCGCAGACGCTTATTCAGAAAATAAATAACAATTCCCCCGATTGTAATCGTCACAGAAGCAGCAAGTACCATGATTCATGATTGACGAGCAAGGAGAATGATCGTCGGAATCGCGATAATCAGAAGTCGAGAGAATTCCTGGAATGATGTCTTCAATGCCTCAGCCCATGCTTGTCCTCACTTATCAATGATAGAAAACAGACGACTGGAACCAATCGTTTCGGCGTAGTTATTATCGAGCTCACAGACCATCCGCACATAGCGACGATGGATAAATCTCCATACCTTCTGACGCATTCATGGAATCCCAGTATGCCGCATCAGAAAAACAAATATATAGTACAATACGAGTGTGATTCCAAATCCACATACGAGTTGTTCAAAAGCAGCTACATTTCGTGCCATCAACAAAGAAGAAATCGTAGACAAAAGATAACTGATGACAAATGTTCAGAAAAAAGTGAATATCACTATTCGTATTGCAAAAAGGAATACGTCCATTTTTGCCTCAGCATATGGGAGAAAGAAAAGTTTGAGTCGAGATTTCATATAATGTATATTTTAAGTTCAGTTCTAAAATCCACTCTGAAGTTCCAGCATTCGATTATAGATTCCATTTTTTGCAACGAGTGATTCATGATTCCCACGTTCCACCACTTTTCCCTGTTCGAGTACGATGATATCATCCGCTTTTTTCACCGTCTGGAGTCTATGAGCTACGATGATGACGGTACGATTCCGAAAGAGCTCATCGAGTGCGATAGTGATTTGTTCTTCACTGAATGAATCCAGTGCAGAAGTTGGTTCATCAAGGAGGATGATTTCAGGATTTTTGAGGAATATCTTCGCAATGGCAAGTCGCTGTTTCTGTCCTCCTGAGAGCCTCACGCCACGTTCTCCTATCTCCGTATCGAGTCATTTCTCGAGTTCGAAAACAAAATCACAATGAGCAAGCTTGAGTGCTTTTATGAGTTGTTTTTCCTGAAGCTCCTTTTGTAAAGGAGCTGTCTGAAGCAAAGCGGAAGACTGAGGATTTTGCTCTGTTGTTTCGGACACAAAATCTCCCCGCCCTTCGGGCACTCCTCTTTGCAAAGAGGGTAAGGCAGAAACAAGATTCTCTCTGATGGTCGCATCGAAGACTCCAGGATCCTGAGTGAGATATCCGATGTGCGGGTAATAGGTCTTCAGTGCTGTCTCATCGAGACGATTCCCAAGCACAGAAATGTTTCCGGATTCTGGATGGAGATATCCAGCGATGAGCTTCATGAGCGTTGTTTTTCATCCTCCGCTCGCACCGACGAGTGCAATCTTCTTCCCGGATTCGAGTGAGAGTGAGAAATCCTCGAACACTTTTGTCTCATTGTACCCATAGGAAACATTCCGGATTTCTATATTTTTTCCCGATGAAGAAAAAGTACTTCCAGAATCGTATCACTTGATAGGAGCAAGGGAATCGAAAGTGGACCAAAGTTGTTCAATATAATCAAATTCACGTGTAAGTTTTCTGAAAGTATCATACGTCGTACGCATAGCAGTCTCAATCATGGTGACGATGAGAATATACGTCGAAAATGTCCAAAAAGTACTCGTATGATCAAAAATGGATTTCCCAACAAAAATATACACAGAGAGGCGTATCAAGAAACTGATTCATCGAATTCCGATATACATCCCTCATACAGAATTATCGATGAGAAGATTATTTCTTTTTATATCATCCAGAAGAGAATAAATTCTTTTTTGTTCCTGATGGAATTCTTGATTCTGCATATACTCCATCTTGGACATAAAAACTCTGGCAAGAACACGAGAATACTCAGTCTCAGCCTCTCTTCGACCATTACGTGCAGGAATAGTAAAGTGCTTATCAATATAATACGTAGAAATAAGTAATACAACCAATACTCAAACAATCCCAAAACTATAGAGAGGATTATAAAATCCAATACGAATAATTCCATATACACTAGCCACGAGAAGAGCCAGATCAGAGGCTAAAAATTCGTGAATAATATGCATCCAAGTATCTTTTCCTCTTTTATAAATAGAGATAAAACGTCCTGTCCCTATTCGTTCGGTTATATTCGGTTCTGATTGAATAAATCTCGGAAGATAAGTATTTGCTATGAAAGTATCAATAGCAACATAAATATTCACCCAACCCCAATGAATGACTCGTATCTTAAAGGCAACATACAGAACCATGAATATACCATATGCAATCAGATAATTCTCAAAAAGATTCCAATTATTTGATTGGATTGCTGCACCAATTTTCTCAAAAAAATAGAGTGAACTAATAAGATATAGTCCGTCAAATATTCCTTCAGTACCACTCTGAATAAAAACCTTTCTTGCATAAAAAACTGGCTCAAGGAATCTCTTTATTTTTTCAGTAAAAGTCATATAGGGAAATTTTATTATTCGAGTATAAATATTTCCTCTCAAATATCAAAAAACTCCATCCGTAAGAGATAGAGTTTTTATAATTATTTTGTTTTCTTCTTTGTAGCTGGCTTCTTGGCTGCTGTTTTCTTAGCTGCAGCTTTTTTCTCCTTGAATGCATCTGGAATTTGTTCCGTGATCATTTCTTTCACCTCATCGAGTGTCAGAGCTTGGATTTCTTCTGCTTCCGTGATTTTCTTCCCACCACGCTTGAGATAGACATTCGCTTTTCCGAACTTGATATACGGCCCATAACGACCGTTCTCGACGGAGATCTTCAGTTCTGGCCAGTTGTGGATATAGCGATTCGCTTCTTTATCGACCTTGGCAGCGATGAGTTTCTCCGCCTCTTCTGGAGTGATGTTCTCGAAATCGATCGCACGAGGGACGTTCACATAGAGATTTTTCCACTTGAGAAACGGGCCGAATCGTCACTTCCCTTTCGTGTATGGTTCTCCATCATAGGTTCCGACTGGCGCGTTCTCAATCTTTTTCGCTTCGATAATCTCGACCGCACGGTCGAGATCAACCGAGTGAGCATCTTCCCCACGAGGGATAGAGATAAATTCCTCTCACCACTTCACATACGGCCCAAATCGCCCTTGTCCGATGATGACATTTTTCTCTTCGTATTGCCCGATTTCTTTCGGAAATGAGAACAACTTCAGTGCTTCTTCGAGAGTGATATCATCGATAGACATCCCTGGAGCAAGATTCGCATAGCGAGGTTTCTCCTCTTCTGCGAGTTCATCAGGCGCGCCAATCTGCACTACAGGCCCAAATCGACTCATACGAGCAAGAACTGTCCGTCCTGTTGCTTCATCTTTCCCGAGAATACGTTCTCCAGCAAAACGTCACTCCGTACCGAGTGCCTCCTCGATAGACTCATGGAATGGATTATAGAAATCTTCAAGCATTTTTTTCCATTCGAGTTTTCATTCCGCAATCTGATCGAACTGACTCTCCACTTCTGCCGTGAATGTATACTGCATGAAGTTCGAGAATTCCTGTTCGAGATAATCCGTCACGATGAAGGCAATATCCGTCGGAAGAAGTTTCTTGGATTCGATGACAACATATCCGCGATCCTGAATCGTCTGAATCGTCGCAGCATATGTCGATGGACGTCCGATACCTTCGCTTTCGAGTTTTTTCACGAGTGATGCTTCTGTGTATCGCGGAGGCGGGAGAGAGAATTTCTGATTCCCGACGAAATCCGTCGAAACCACGGTTTCTCACTTTTTTACAACTGGGAGTTTTTTTGACTCTGACTCCTCATCCTGCTCTTCATCCGTTCCTTCGATATAGAGCTTCATAAATCCGGGAAACTTGATCACCTCGCCCTTCACGATCCAATCCTCATCATGACCCGCCGGAGTGAAGTGATACGTCGTCGTCTCGATTTCTGCTTCTTTCATCTGACTGGCAACGGTACGCTCCCAGATAAGACGGTAGAGCTTCGCTTCCATAGCATCAAGTCCGATATTTTCTGGGGTCTTATCCATGTATGTCGGTCGGATAGCCTCATGCGCCTCTTGAGCATTCGCTTGCTTTGTTTTATATTTTCGGCCATTTGGCATCGCATATTCTGGACCGAATTCCTTCTCGATAAATGCGCGGGCGGAACTGATGGCGAGATCAGAAAGGTTCACCGAATCGGTACGCATATAAGTAATATGTCCTTCCTGATAGAGTCGTTGTGCGATATCCATCGTTGTTTTCACACCATATCCGAGCTTACGAGAAGCCTCTTGCTGAAGCGTCGAAGTCGTGAATGGAGCTCCTGGTGTTCGAGTGGAAGCCTTCACTTCTGCATCTTGGAGAACGAAATTCTCTGCATGAGACAAAGTGAAAACGGTATTTCCTTTTTTGTCCTTCTCAGGCTTGGTGGAGGTAATATTGATACCGTGATCCTCGAAAAAGTGAAGTGCATCAGATTCCTGTTTGAATTTCTGATTTTTGCCGCCGATTTTTGCGAGTTCAATCATCATAGGAGTTGTGCCGCCGATTTTCGCAGCGATTTTCCATGATTCCTCAGGAACGAATGTTCGAATCTCACGTTCACGCTCCACAAGAAGCTTCACAGCAACCGACTGAACACGACCAGCCGAGAGACCAGTACGGATTTTGCGCCAGAGAACCGGTGACACCTCGTATCATACAATACGATCCAAGATACGACGAGATTGTTGCGCATTCACGAGATTGATATCTATCTTCGATGGATGAGAAAAAGACTCAGCAATCGCGCTCTTGGTAATCTCATGATATGTCACTCGTGTTGCTTCCTCGGGCTTGATACCGAAAACATGAGCCAAATGCCAAGCAATAGCTTCTCCTTCACGATCCGGATCTGTTGCGAGGATGATATTTTCTGCATTTTTCGCGAATGCCTTCAGTTCAGCGACACGTTTCTTCTTGCTCGGAGAAACCTCATATTCAGGAATGAATCATCCTGCAATATCTACACCCATATTTTTCTCTGGAAGATCGCGGATATGTCCTATGGATGCCTCTACTCGGTAGTCGCTTCAGAGATATTCGGAGATTTTTCGGGCTTTCGCTGGAGACTCGACGATAACGAGATTTTTTGGCATATTTGGAGTATTAACTTGTCTAAGAAGGTAATAAGTGTCAAGCGAAAGTCAAAAGATTTTTCAAAAAGATAGAAAAATTTTGTCTCAAGATATATGGAAAATCATATATTTTCTCTATTTTCCAAAACGCAAAAAAAGACCTATACATACAGGAATTGTGAGAGAAAATTTTGAGAAATCACTGACCAAAGAGATTATCTCGATATAGCACGTGCAAAAACAAGAGGTTTGCTTTAACAAAAATATTCTATGAAGTTCGAGAAAAAATGCAAATGAATTTTGAAATATTCACATTTCCGATACAATTTCTCTATACATTTCTAAAAAATCCACTATGCGAACCACTCTTTCTATTCTTGTTATTAGTAGTTTTTTTCTCACAGGATGTCTCCAGAATAATCAGCCACCAACCGATGTCACACCTACACCACAAGAGAGCAACTCTGGAGTGAATATGACCAATTCTGGAACAACAGATACAAGTTCTGGGAAATTCGCTCCCGAAGATACCAAAGAAGTCGAGAAAGAAATCTCTATCGAAACGAGAGTCACTCAATCAGGATCAAAAGAAGTGGACAAAGCGATCGATGATAGTCTCAAAGCGATCGATAACATTATGGGAAATTAGTTCCACATGGGAAATTAGTTCCACAAAAAAACCTCCAATTGAATTGGAGGTTTTTAGAGAGGTTTTAACGAACCGTTTTGAGCAGTACTCGAATCTCATCGAAATCTGTCTCAGCCAGTGCTGTTTTTTTCTCACTCATGCGCTCAAAGGCACAGAGAATCTCTTCATTGGCAGCCTGTCCCATAGCACTTCTGATAGCAGAAAGTTGCTGAACAATCTCCTTCACATTCGCTTCATCTTCGATCATCTGGATGACGCCACGAATCTGTCATTCGATGCGACGAAGGCGGTCTGATACGCGCTTCTTTTGTGATAAATCTTTGATTTTCATAGTGTTTTTTGAATTCAGATATAGGAAAACTCAACTAGTTACATACGGGAGTATATACAAAAATGGGCTCTATGCAAGAAATAATTTGACTTTCTCGGAAAGAGCCTATTCGTGAATATTTCGCGAGTCAAATGGCGGATCAAGGACAGCCTGAGGCTAGAGAGGGGGATTTGCGAGTCAAATGGCGGAGAGAGGGGGATTCGTTCCTTTCGGTACTTCGTACCTGCAGGAGACAGCTCGGAGTCGAAAACTCAATTCGATGAGTTTTCTTTCGCTTTCAGCGAACTCCTCTATTCGAATCCAATCTTTTCCTGTTATTTTGCTCTTGAAATACTCACTTCGTGAATATTTCGCGAGACAAATGGCGGAGAGAGGGGGATTCGAACCCCCGATACCTTGCGGTATACACGCTTTCCAAGCGTGCGCACTAGGCCACTATGCGACCTCTCCATATCGTACGGCCCGATTCTATAGAAAATATATACTTTTGCAAATTCGCGAGAATAAAATTTTCCTTTTTTCATTTTCTCTATATACTTTTGCCGATAATTATTCACACCTATGCAAGAACTTTTCGATACATTTTTTCGTTGACTCGGTATCGCAGTCACTTCAGTCTCTGTACAAGAAGAAGGAGATGATATTTCTGTAAAAGTTGAGACTTCTGATTCTCCTCTCATCATCGGTATGCATGGGAAAAATCTCGAAGTATTCCAACACCTTCTCGGACGTATGGCAGAAAAGAAATTGAATCGTTTCATTCATCTTCACCTCGAAGTGAATGACTACATGAAATCCAAAGACGAGCGACTTTTCCGATTTCTCGACTCCAAGATCGCATTCGTAACAGAAACAGGGAAAACTTCTCGTATACCGAATCTGAATTCATACGAACGAAAAAAAGCGCATAACTATATCGCAGAAAAGGCAATCAACGGGCTCGAAACAAAAAGCGAAGGAGAATGAGCAGAGCGCGCACTTTTTCTCTCATATACTGGTGAACTCAAGAAAGTAGAAGTCAAAGACTCTGCTCCCATATCCAGAACTCCTCGTATTGGTAACGATCTTTCCGAAGATGGAATCGGAATCTAATAACTTCAACTAGAATAACGATGAGAAGAACGTTTATTATCATCAGAGCTTTCTTCTATATATTCCTCCTTTGTGGAGGTTTTTGGATTTTCTATCACTTCAATACGAATCAACTCTACGGAGAATACAGCAATCTCTGGGATTATCGACGTCTGCATCCAGAATTTCAGAGTGATGAAAAAATTATTCGACTAATTGATGCTGGACACGATACAACATATGCTGATATGTTATGGATAAATCTTATCCAATATATTGCTGACAATCTCCGTGATATGAGATTCACTGAGTTCACGACACCGCTTCTCGATACCATTGCGGAACTCCACCCACATTTTACACGGAGTTATACTCTAGCTCTTCTCCTATCACCATCACTCGATCCAGAGAGTGATTCATATGAGAAAAATCGGAAAATGGCAGAATATACACTTTCTCTCGGAGAACGTTGAATCCAAGAGAACTGCGACCAAAAGAAGATACAACAAATCCAAAGTGGAGGAATCGCACTTATGCCATGGGAAAAACCAGAACTGCAGAATCCTTGTATTGATGGAAATATTCCATACTATGCTGCATATGTTGCAGATACTCTAGGAGAGAGAGAAAAGTCCTCAAATTATTATACCATTGCCAGTGCAAACACAGATGCTCCTGAAGCATCTCGATTTCTCGCAGTGCTAGAACAAGGAAAATGAGGAAATAGACTTGATGCTGCACTGCAGTTTTTTTTCATCGCTTCATCGGGATATGATGAATCTCCTTATATTTGTCAACAAGAATCGGTGCAACTTCTGACTCTCATAAAAAGAAATACCATTCTCGACGAAAGTATCATACAAAAGCTCCAGGAAACAGAAAAACTCATCAAGGCTCCTGAAGACACGAACAATCCGCTCGCAAGAAGTACGACGAATTGTTATGATTCGATCAATCGTGGAATCAAACAAATGTATCTCGAATACATCACAGAGAAATCCAAGAACTTCCCCAATATAAAAGATGGTGTATCCCTCGTTCAAGAAAAAATCGTCCCTTCAATTCCAGTTCCTCTGACACACTCAGGATTCACCGTCAGACGTGAAACGGATGGCAGTTGGGAATATAGGACGAATTACTAGATTATTTCCTTATGTCATATACAATGCTTCACTTCGACAAAAATACTCTCGAAAGATGGAATATATCCAACATCAAAGATATCACATGTGTCTTGGAAAATGGTTGATGCGAATGAATGAAGCTCAATGTGAGAGAATGAATTGCTGAATGAGATTTTTCTATCGCCATCGATTGATCTGAGATACGTTGTTCTATAGAGAAAGATAGTCTACCAACTTTCGAAGATGCTTATATCACACATACTCCGGAAGGAAACTGGATACTCTCGAGCAAGAATATATTGACAAGATGTGGTTGTGGAAAAAGCTTTCAGACAAAATCAGGTGACCCAAAAATCGATAAAATTAAGCTCTTAAAGTCGAAACTGCACGAGAAAAATCATACACATCATCATTAAAAAAAGAACCTCGAGAAGGTTCTTTTTTCGAATGGAGGCTACTACTTTCCAGAACACACAGCAGTATACTTGGTCACAAGCGATGTATCTTTGCTATAGGTAGCAATTACTTGAGCATCACAGGCTGTTTGCTTGTCGAGTTTCCCTATCGCTTCGATTTTTGCGATTTCTGCGAGCGATTCTGTATATTTCCCGATAATGAAGTATGTTCGATAACGAATTCGGAGAAGTTCATACGTTGGAGTATTTGCAGTGAGATAGCTATTCGAAAGAGAAATAACGGAAAGATATCGTTTTTCTGAATATGCCTTCTCAATATCTGTAAGCGATACCGTGGATGTGCCTGTGGGTGTCTGAGTGGTTGTACCAGAAGATGTAATAGTAGGGGAAGTCGAAACGCTCGGAGAAGCTGCTGTGGCAGTTGTCGGTGTTGTAACAGTTCCTATAAAAAATGGATCTTGAATAAATGTACGACTTACTCCTGCGAATGGATTGGATCCACTACGAGTGGTATATCTTTCAGTAGTCGCATTGTATTCGAAAAATCCAACCAATTTTCGTTTATACTGAGTTTTCTCGAATTGATAAAGGATTTTCGCATCATAAATTCCTGTTGTACCAGTTCAGAAAACAATGTCTACAAAAACATAATCTCCAGATCCAGATTGTACGAATTCATATCCACCAATATTTGCATTTTCTGGAAGACTATATGCATTTCGTATATCTTTCCATTCTTTGTGGATTCGGTTCACAAATCCAGAAACATCAGCGCCATACTGGGCTGTAAATTGAGCTGATACTACTCCTGACGACACCGTGGAAGTGGTACTTGAGGCAGTGAGATTCGCCAAAATTCCTGTGAGATATACTGATGGTATAGATCCGCTTGATGTTGTGTTTTGTACAACAGCTCCTGTATATTCCGCGAGTGATATCTTGATTCCTGCTTTTACCATCTCATTCTTGAGAATATTATTCTCAGATTCGAGAAACTTGATACGAGCATCATATTGACTCACGAGAAGAATGAGTTGTTTGAGTGTTTCTTCCGTCGAGAGACTTCCTGTGGCTTCAGCAAAAACAGAAACTGGAAAGAGAAAGAGAAGCATGACAGCAATACGTCGAAATGCGTGCATAAGGACAAAGGTTAATTTATTTTTAACTATAACGACGAAGAAGGAGAAATCAATCTTTTCACGGGAGCATAGCTCTTGCGGTGAATCGGAGTTATTCCATAATTAATAAGTGAATCTTGATGTTTCCTTGTTCCATAGCCTTTATGTGAGTCAAATCCGTACTGTGGAAAATCCTCATGAAATTCACACATTATCCGATCACGAATCACTTTCGCCACAATCGATGCTGCAGAAATCACAGGAACGAGAGAATCACCGTGAATGATATAGAAAATAGCTATGAGATATGAATTATATGATATAAGATTTTTTTGTTTATTTATTTCATCTCTCATACCTCATATCTTATCGTTTATATCTATCCTTCTCCTCTTCTTCGCAAATACATATTCACCGTCAAAACTATCAAACCTATAATTATCACATCCATCTATATAAATCTCAACAGAATCAGTATCATCTACGAATTGTAACAACGAAAGAATCACATCCTGCATACACTGACGATTCGCTTCGCGAATTCCGAGTTCATCGATGATATCAGCATCACGATACGAAAAAGCGTATTGGCACTCAGAACGATACTGCATCATTTCTATCTGAGAAAAAAGACTTTCCCGTTTTTCATGCGAAAGCTGTTTCGAATCATCGAGTCCAGAAAGTGAAGAGAGAAGTCATTGAGCAATAGATGATTCTGCCATCCAACCTCCGACAACTACTGGCCCAGCCCAAGGACCACGTCCTGCTTCATCAATACCAATTATATATGTTTTTTTCATGGAATGATTCTAGTGAAAAGTTGCTTTTTTCCAAGTTTTCCCTATCATCAACTCGCTCTCATAAGGGACAGATACATGCGCCTTCGGGTGAGGAAAGTCTGGACATCACTCCAAGAGGAGAAAAGCTAACGGCTTTGGTTCTGTGATATATCGAAAACACGGAACACGGAAAGTGCCACAGAGACAATACTACTTCCGCAAGGAAGAAAAGGTGAAAAGTCATTTGGTGTCTCACTTTTGATTATATGAATATTCGTATGTAAAAAGGAAAGGCTACAGATGAGTTCTGTGCAAACAGAAGTGGTAAACCCTCTCTGATGCAAGGAGAATGGTATTCATACTGATAATGTCTTGGAGCAGTTGGTGTGAATATACTCCGCTTGAGGTACTACGTGAGTAGTATCCTAGATAGATATGTATCGATCGTACAGAATCCGGCTTATTATCTTTTATGGGAGCGTTTTTGGAAATTCAAGATGCAAGATTAAAGATTCAAAATTATGGTAGATACTGATAATCTTATTCAGAAGCTCACATATGAATTTGCACTCAAGAGTATTGGAGTCTATAAAACTCTTACTGAAAATAAGAAAGAATTTATTCTTTCGAAACAATTTCTCAGAAGTAGTACTTCTATATGAGCAAATGTCGAAGAATCTTTATGAGGACAATCTCGAAAAGATTTTATTGCAAAAATGTCTATCGCACACAAAGAAGCAAAAGAAAGTCATTATTGGATTCGACTTTTACACGATAGTTGATATATTTCAGATGATGAATTTTCTATAATAGAAACTGATATTCTTTCTATTATTCGTATTCTCTCAAAAATTCTTCTCACAACAAAATCAAATATTTCTGAGTAATCTTGAATTTTTAATCTTTAATTTTGAATTATTTATGTCTCATCTCATGCTCATCGGAATCCAGGGCTCTGGAAAAGGAACTCAAGCTCGCAAGATCCTCGAAAAATATCCAGAATACGTATTGTTCGAAATGGGAACTGAACTCAGAAAGTTCGCAGCGAATGGAACTCCCGATGGAGAATATGTTCGCTCTTTTCTCGAGCAATGACTCAAAGCTCCAACAGAATATATTGTGAAACTTACAGAGAAATTTCTTGCAGACAATAGAGATAAAAAGATACTCATAGACGGAGCTATTCGAAGTGCTGAGCAAAATGATGCTCTGGAAACTGTTTGGGGTGATTTCGAAGTCCTCTGGCTCGATCTGAATGAAGAAACAGCAGTCGAGAGACTTTCTGGTCGTCGTATCGATCCTGTGACGAATGAGACATTCCCTGCAAGCTTCACCGGAGATACGAATCCAAAAACAGGAAACACTCTCGTCACACGAGCAGATGATACCCCAGAGGCTATACGAAAACGCATTGCCTGGTCCAAATGAGACACACTCCCACTCATCGAAGTCTGGAAGCGTCACGGACACACGATTCACCATATTGACGCAAGTCAGAGTGAGGAAGATATTTTCCACTATGTAGAGAATGCTATCAATAAATAGAACAAAAAAACAAGGGGCACAAAGCCCCTTTTATAATGCACTTTTCAGTGCGATGACCGCTCAGCCCTTCTTTCAGCGTCGAAACGATTCCGTTGATTGGGAGTCATACTGGACTTCCCATATTGACGATAGTTTCGTTCCTCCGTTTCACGAAAATGCTTATCCTTCTGAGCCTGCTTAGCGACCCTTTGTTTTTGTTTTTCCTGAGCCTCTTGGGCTCGTTTTTTGCGAGACATGATTATCTCCATCGCCACTATGTGTCCATAAGACACTCAAATAGGACGATACCTAAAATGGTAAGGAGATTATAATCAAGAAAGTGGAAAGTCAATCCTATTTATAATATATAATATTTGTCAATTTTTGATTGTTTGCTTTTTTCTATTGTATAGCTAATCTTCTTGTCGTAAATTATGAATCTTGAACTATTTCTACCTCCACATCCCTTTTTGCCGCCAGAAATGCCCGTATTGCAAATTTGCTCTGACGCCCATTTTTGATGACATGAAGAAAAGACGATACCTCGAATATCTGAAAAGGGAAATTCGAGGATATTTCTCAATTTCCAGTACTAACCTACTAACCAACCAACCTGCTACTATCTATTTCTGAGGAGGCACACCATCAATTCTCACTACTACTGAAGTCAGAGAAATCCTCGAATGTTTCCCTGAAGTTCCTTTTCTAAAGGAGCTGTCTGAAGCAAAGCGGAAGGCTGAGGATTTTTCATGGATTTCTCAGGAAAAAAATCCCCCCTACCCCCCTTTACAAAGGGGGTTTCCAGAGATTTCTTTCGAATGTAATCCAGAAGACATCACAGAAGGATACGTACGACGACTTTTCGATCTCGGGATCAATCGAATTTCTCTTGGAGTTCAGAGCCTGAATAATACAACTCTACAATCAATTCACCGCAGTGATAGAGAAAGTATTTTTCATGCACTGGATGCAATACAATCCATCTATAATAGATGAAAAACAATAATTGGGGGTTCGGGGGTGGAAACTGTTTGAGTCAGATGAAAAATAGAAAATTGATGAGCAAAGCGAACGAGTTTTTCCACCACCGAAACTTTTGATACTTTTGGTTACAAAAGTATGGAGAATGATATGAAAAGAAATATATCAATTAACATGGACTTCATTCTCTGACTTCCCTTCTCAAAACCTGGAGAAACGCTCAGAAATATTCAGGAACTTCATGAGAAATTCCCGTTCATCACTCACACAAGCGTCTACATGCTCGAAGAGGGAATGTACCCGAAAGATTGGAAAAAGAACTCTATAAATGAAATCGAAATAGAACAGGAATATGCTGCAATCTGCAAGCATTTCGAGTCACTCTGATGGAATCACTACGAGATATCGAATTGGGCGAAGCCAGAATACGAAAGTGTACATAATCGCGGATACTGGAATCATACGAATTATCGAGGATTCGGACTCTCTGCAACCAGTTACGAAGATGGGAAGCGATGGGAAAACAGCACCAGTTTTTCTCATTATTATCGATGAGAAAATATTTCTTCTGAAAAACTCACTCCTGAACAAATAGAGCTGGAAGAAATCATATTTGGAATCCGAACTTTTTCTCTTGATGCTCAGATCTTCCCCAGAGAAATAGTGGAAGAATTGACGCAAGAATGAGCAATAAAAATCGAAGATGAAAGAATAATTCTCACTCCGGCTTGAATTTTCAGAGAAAATACTATAATCGCGAAACTGATAGAATATATCGAGTAAATGCCGCCATAGCTCAGTTGGTAGAGCGCATCCATGGTAAGGATGAGGTCTCGGGTTCAAGCCCCGATGGTGGCTCCAGAAGATTTTATTTCGTAGAACAAGATGAAAAATGTGAACAGAAAAAGGAAAATGGGATCTTTGATGATTTGCTCCTCCAAAGAAGAATAATACAAATTCACGTTACTGGCCTCTTGGTTGGAAGCCATGACAACTCGATACAGTAGGAAACACCACAGGAAAAGTCGATACAGTAGGAAACACCACAGGAAAAGTCGATACAGTAGGAAACACCACAGGAAAAGTCGATACACTTCTTTCTAAAAAAGAAGATCCAGGAAATAAAAAAAGGAAATAGTCTTGACTTCCCTGTTTTCTCAATATAATTCAGAACGTTGACATCCCCGAGAGGGGATTTTAAAATGCTTTGACGAAGAAGAAGTTTTCCATATACTTTTCTCGTTATTTTTGGAGAATGTTTCTATCTCCTCATTTCCTATCATCTTATCTTCCAATATTTTATGTTCAAATTTTTCTCTGACGCAAAACAAGAACTCGAGCACGTTGTCTGGCCTACTCCAAATGAGACAAAAAAATACATGTACTACACTGTTGGCGTTATCGTTATTATGGCTTTTCTCCTTGCTGTTGCTGGATATGTCATGCAGACTTCTCTCTCATCTATGAGAACTGCTCTCGACATGGGAAAAGAAGTGACAACAACAACTTCTGGAGAAGAAAATGTGACACAAGAAGATCTGAGCAACATCATCGACAGTTTTTCAGGAATCACTACAGATCTCTCATGATCAGTAAGTAATGAGACAAACTAATATAAACCTCTTTAACCTTCAATTTTTTATGTTTGATTTTTCCAAAAAAGAGCTCTGAGAATGGTATGTTATTCGTGTTATATCAGGAACAGAAGAAAATGTCCGCCAATCACTCATGCAACGTCGTGAAGCATTCGGTCTCGAACAATATATTCTCGATGTTTTCGTTCCCACTCATGATTCTGTCTCTATCCGCGCTGGTGGCAAGAAAGTTCAACGCAAAAAGAATATTTTCCCTGGATATATTCTCGTACAAATGGTAGTAACCAATGAGAGTTGGTATATTGTCCGAAATACTCCGAATGTGACTGGTTTTCTTGGTGCAGGTACAGTTCCTGTTCCTGTTCGTGGTGAAGAACTCGAACAACTCAAGTGAATTCTCACAGAAAAGAGCGAAGAATATAATACTGATATGCAGATTGGTGATTATGTGGTTGTGAAGAACGGTCCATTCGAAGGCAGTGAAGGCAAAATCATCGAAGTCAACACCAGCAAGGGTACTATCAAGATTATGATCAACCTTCTCGGACGTGATACTCCCGTCGAGATCGAATTCGGAAGCGTAAAGTCAAAGAAATAGTTTCCTAAATTTCTTCCAAAAACCTATGCGAATAGCACTGATTCTTCTTTCCATCGTCGCTCTGATGTTCATCGGAAGTATCTCCTGGTCGCTCATACAATCGAGTGGAACATGGATACAACCGAAATCGAATACAGAAAATTCATCGAATGGAACAGACATCGAAACTCTCAAATACCAAATAAAAACGGAAGAAAAGCTCAAAGAACTCGACAGTGTCGTACAAGAACTTGCGAAGAAAAATGGAATCAATCCTGGAACAAAAACAACAACAGAAGAAAATACAGGTAGTAAAGATGTGACCGATGTGAAACTCTCAGGAAAATTTCTCGCACAGATCATGCCAACTGCGACGCTCACACTGACGAAAAATAATGGCATATTCTGACTCTATACATTCGATACCAATACAGAATACTCCACATACGAAGATGAAAAAATGAGTATGAAAGTTATCGCCAGTTCCGTGAACTACGATACAATGCTGAAAAATATGAAGGCTCTCGGAAAAGATGTATACACCGTAAATGAAACTAAGACTTTCCCCGTCAGAAGTTTCTATCTCAATCCTCCGAAAACAGATACTATTGTTCGTCTCGTACTCGAATATGAATCCCAATCGGTTGTTATAGAAATATCAAAAACAAAATTCCCTACTCTCAAAAATCTGCTCCTGAAGAAGTAATTCCTCATTCATTATAATTTTTCCTACTTTCTAATTTCCTTATTTATGGCTGCTGACAAGAAAATCCTCCTTACTCGCGAAGGTCTCATAGAACTCCAGGAAGAACTCCGTTTTCTCCGAGAAGAAAAACGTGTAGAAATTGCTGAAAAACTCAAAGAAGCTATCTCATACGGTGATCTCTCAGAAAATGCAGAATACCAAGAAGCTCGTGATGAACAAGCTCAAGTAGAACTTCGTATCGCAGAACTCGAGGAAATGCTCAAGCCTGGGAACTACGACCTCATCGATGATGAGAAAGGAACAAAAAAGAGAAAAACTGGTATCAATGTCGGAAATACTGTTATCCTTCAAGAAACTGGAAGCTCAGAAAAAATCACTTATGTCATCGTTGGCGCACAAGAAGCTAACATTTTCGAAAATAAGATATCCAATGAGTCTCCTCTCGGAAAATCTCTCATCGGGAAAAACGCTGGAGATACAGCAAAAATGACTGCACCATCTGGACAACGAGAATACAATATTATCGAAGTAAAATAATTTCTTCCCATGATTCTCAGAGACATTCATTCCTACTTTTTGGAATATACCATCTCGATACCATTCTTCGCACTTCTTTTTGCTATCGGAGTCAAGTGACTTGTTCATGCACTCAAGGGACATTTTAGTGTGGCGCGCATGTTCGGAAGTGGTGGTATGCCATCAGCACATTCGACATTTGTCATCGCACTTGCTACTTCGATGGGTATGAAATACGGCGTCTGGAGTGATATGTTTACTGTCTGTCTTGTATTTTCTATTATCATCATCTACGATGCTATGAACGTCCGCTACCAAGCTGGCCTTCATGCGAAAATCCTCAATCGTATGAATCACCCGAAAGAAGAAGAACTTAATGAATCTATCGGACATACTCCGGCCGAAGCACTTGTCGGAGGAATTATCGGATTCAGTACAGCAGTTCTCCTTCTCGGAATATAGTCCCATTCCCCAATACCAATACAAAGTTGCTACATTCTGGCAACTTTTATTATTTCTAAAAGCTATTCTATGTTCTCCATCCACGACGAAAAACAAATTATCAATCTTCTCGAATCCAATGGGCACAAGAAATTCCGTTATGCTCAGATCGAGAATGCAATATATAAGAATCTCATCACAGACTTCGATGCTATAGAAACACTTCCGAAGGAGATTCGCGAACTCCTCAAGGAAAATTGTTTCCATAATTCTCTCATGATTCACTCAGAAATCACGAGTGACAACGGACAGACGACAAAGTTTCTCCTCAAAACGCAAGATGGGAAAATGATCGAAGCGGTGATTATGCGCCACCTCTCAGGACGCAATACTCTCTGTGTCAGTTGTCAGGCTGGTTGTCCTATGGCCTGTAGCTTTTGTGCGACTGGAAAGCTCGGACTCCTGCGCAATCTTGAATTCTATGAGATTATCGATCAGATCATGATAGCGAATATCACCCTCGCGAAAGAAGATAAAAAAATCCGAAATATCGTCTATATGGGAATGGGCGAACCGCTTCTGAATTATGCGAATGTTGCAGAATCTATCCGAATCGCGAGTCATCAGAAGAAACTCGATCTCTCGAATCGCCGTATCACTATTTCGAGTTGTGGTATTGTTCCAGGAATTGAGAAACTCGGGAATGATTTTCCTCAAGTGTCGCTCGCTATTTCTCTTCATGCACCGAATGATGAAGCACGGAAACGTATCATGCCCGTCGAAAATACATACCCGATTGACCAACTCATGGCAGCACTCGATCAATACGTCGAGAAGACGAATAAGCGCATTTTCTATGAATATATCATGATCGCTGGAGTGACAGACCGTCCAGAATACGCTCATGAACTTGCGAATCTCCTCCGTGGGAAGCTCGCACATGTGAACTTCATCCCCTACAATCCCGGAGAATGAACTTCGAGTGATGGATTCCAGCCAACTTCCAAAATCATGATACAGAAATTCCAAGACACGCTCGAGAAAGCAGGAATCCCATCAACCGTCCGTCATACTATGGGTGATGATATCGATGCTGCTTGTGGTCAACTCGCGCTCAAGGAAGAAGGAAAATCCCTCGCGACAGAAAAAGGAAAGAGCATCACACAATAGGTGATTTATATTGATTTCCCGAGAGAAATTCTTATACTCCGAATCATGAAACTTCATATCGAATCCATCATCGACACTATAGAATCTCTCAAACAAGAGAGTAACTATCATCAGGCACGTGAGACAGCACTAGATGCACTCAAGAAACATACAGATGATTATCGTCTCTACGAAGAACTTGCCGATATTTATCTCTTCGAGAACAATCTCGAAAAAGCAGATGAAGTTCTCCAGATTGCTCGTACACTTCACCCAGAATCAGGAACAGGCATGTATCTCGATGGTTATATTGCTACTGCGAAATGAGAATTCGATCGTGCTATCGAAGCCCTAGAAACAGCAAATAAGAATCTTCCAAATAATGCAGAAATCCTGAGAAATCTCGGATGGGCATATGTGATGAAAGCAAATATTCCAAAATGAATTATCCTTCTTCGTCGTGCTCATTCACTGGCACCAGACGAACCCATGATAATCAATGATCTTGCAGTAGCCCTTATGGCAACTGGCGCCGAGATGGAAGCACGAAATCTTCTCCAGAAAATCGGACAAGAAGCACTCCTGGATTCGATGAAAAATGCTATCAACTAAATATTTTTATGTTTTCTATTCCTGTTTGAGATTTATTGGCGAGTTATTCATGAGATTCGAAATCTTTCTCATTCTCATGAGAAGTGTACGATGGATATTATGACGATATTTCATTTTTGGCACCTCTGAATTTCCAGATTCGTATCGTTGCTGTCGATAGTGGAGTGGAAGTGATTTTTGATAACCTCACAACAGAAGTCATCTATGAGAATCGAAAACATATTATTCAGATTTCTGGATTCGAAAGAACATTCAAGACTCGCATTGATCCACTCGAAGATGCAGATGATGTACGTCAGATAGAAAATGGTGGACAAACGATAGATCTTGGACCTATTATTCGGGAGGAGATAATTATGGCTTGTCACTCATTCTAATTTTTCATACTTTTCATACCAACAAAATAGAAGCTATAAACTTCTATTTTTTATTTTTCGAGCCAGAATAAAAAAATGATATTTTAGAGAAAGTGGGATCAGAAATTTTGGACCCAATTCTTTGATTTCTCCTCAGAATTTTTCCTTGAAAGAAGTCACTCAAGCCAGATGACCATCTATCTCTCCAGGTTTTGCAATTCCGAGAAAATCATATTGTATACATCAATGTTTTTTTCATTCCAAAATAGCAAACCATTGAAGCAAATATGGAGCCATATGTTTTCGAACCTCCTTGTCAGAACTGGATGCTCCGTAGTAATAGATAGCGTCAGTTCAATGATAGACAAAAATCCCTGCGGCAATGACTTTTTCTTCATAAAAAGCAAAAGCAAGTCGAGCTTCGGGACAAGCCAAGAATGATTCATAATATTTCTGACTATTATGAGCAAATCCATCACGAGAAGTTGTATCAGCGAGAAGACTCATCCAGATAGCAATATTCTCAGAATGAGATTCTACCCATTGCACCTTCACTCACCGTTTCTCAGCAAGACGGATATTATACCTTCCCTTCTCATGCATCTGGGAAAGAATCATATTTTCATCTTGTGTAAGATCAAGTACTCGTGTATATGGCTCAAGAAAATACTTATACGGAGTGCTCGATTTCCCTGGAATATTTCTCACCATTTCTGCATCGCAATACTCAATTTGCCAAAATATTGCCTTATATTTCTTCGCCAGAGTACATCAATCATGATAAAATCACTCATCCGCAAGTGAAGAATGAACACCAAGAGAAAAAGCCCCAACCTGTCCAAGTCCAATAGAACGAAATTCTATATATATCACTTGATCTTTATGAGAAAATTGCTCTACACGAAGTGCTTGTCCGGACGTAGTGAGAATATTCTTCCATCATTCTGATTGCCAAAAACTTCATGAAATATGATTTTTCGTATGATTCATGAAAAAAGTCTATAGAAAATCAGGGAAAAGCAAAGGAAAATTTGCATGAAAGAGAAAATCCTGCTATACTCATTCAGTAAAAGTTATGATTCCAGGCAAAGAATATACTCCTTGAGATTCATAATTTCGATTTATAACTTTATTGAACTATGCTTACGCAGCTCGAAGTAAAGAAATCCAGTACCAACACTGGTGTTCGTGTTTTCTCATTTCATGGTGAACTCGACGAAACAAATGTTGATACGACTTTTCCTGGCATTATTGGAGAAATCGGAGACTTCAATAAAACACGTATTCTTTTCAATCTCGCAGAACTCTCTTATCTCAATAGTAAATCTATCGGATATATTGCCGATATTGCACAGCGCAGTGAAGATGGTGATGGAAAGTTTGCTCTCTGTTGTCTCACGGATGAAGTCCGTGACACACTCGATCTCGTCGGAATCACGAATATTATTCCCGTATATGAGACGGAAGATACTGCCCTTATCGAACTTTCGAAATAGAGTTGATTATTCTCAGAAATTATCTAATATACAAATATAAATTTTACAGTATGGCAATATTTTATCGACAAGACATAGAAAAACCTGCACCAGCAGAAAAGCCTGATACACTCAAGGAAACAACTCAAGCACGACTTGATGCTCTGCAGAAAGAACTCGAATGAGAAAAAGATATTGAAAGAAAACGTCGCATCCGTGAGGAAATCCTCTCTATAAAGAGAGAATTTAATCGTACAAAACGATACACTGATATAATGAACATGAAGCCTGCTGAAGGAAAAAATAGTCTTGATACTATATCTGCAGCCAATCTCATGCGTATTGATAAAGAATCCAAGCTTCGTCGCGGAGAATTCCTCTCGAAGTCATTTCTCTACAAACGAACGATAGATAAAGAAGGAAATATTTTTGAGGAACCCAGTGATGGAAAAAATCTCAAAGAATGAGATATTCTTTTTGTGGATTTCGGAAAGAATAAGAGTGCCAATAATCGTATTGGACTCTGAAATATGCTCTCTGCTGATATTGGATATGTAAAAGTCGGTGAGAGAATCGGAGTGCGCGCTATCATAAACTGACGGGTTGGGTACTATACAAAACCATCACCAGATGGTTATATTCCTGTATTTACCAGTGACACTGTCATTTTCCCAACAGCAAGTGATATCTCAGTATTTGAGAAACAAAAAGACGCTAATCTCCAAAGAAACTCAAGCCAAGAAGAGAGTGATAAGGCAAATGACTTATATATAGAGCAACTCTCAAGAATACCAGATCATAGATGAATTGAATTAAATATAATTACGAAAGAATCATACGATTTCTGGAAATCTAAATGATTCAGTCACGAACAAGCATGTGGAATAGTTGCAAATGAATATAGAGAAAGTTCTGCGAATCCAAAAGCAACAAATGGAATTGCTGTAGGTATCTTTCAGTGGGAATGACCAAGAAAAGATTCTATAGAAAAGAAATATTGAAGGAATATTGTAGATATGTCGCATCTGGAACAACTTGAAATTGCATGGTGGGAAATGAACAATACAGAATCAAGAGTTCTTGAACCACTAAGGAATACAACAACCGCACAAGAAGCTGGAGCAATATTTTCACGAGTTTTTGAAAGACCAAGAGATGAGCAGTGAGAAATGAATGTACGATGAGAACTCGCAGAGTTGTTTGCAAGCCAAATAGAATGAAAGTGAGTTTCACCTATCGCAATACTATGATCCAATAAGGAAACAATAGAACACTCTCTCGTAAATACTTCATTCTTCTGAAATACTGTCAAGTTACACAAAGCTATAATCTGAGCATTACAAAACGCTGAAAGTGAGATAAAGAATGAATCATCATTAAAAGACTATAAAATATATAGAGTAGATGGTTACAATTGGAGAAATATGCGAGGGAAATGAATACTAAGTAATCATGCTCTTTGAATAGCCCTTGATATCAACCCTGAAGAGAATATGTGAGATTTTTGAAATGGAAACACAGATATTCCTCAAAAATTTGTCGATATTATGAAGAAAAATGGTTTTGTATGGTGAGGTGACTGGAAAAATCCATATGATCCTATGCATTTTGAATATTCCAAACCCGGACTTCTTACACAAGCTCTAAATAATAGCGATAATATTGCTTAAAACAACTTCCTTTGCCCCTCCGAAACCCTTTGGAGGGGTTTTTGTATGGAAAGGAGTTTCTTGTATTCTTCCTTGAGATTGTATCCGCGAATTTCCACTTCACTCCCGAGAAGCCAGGTGATGAAATCAACAATATCCACAACATGTGAATCAATCGTATATATTTCCCCATCGAGAGAAATCCCGAGAATATCGCCATCGATTGCAAGTGTACACACCTCTTTTTGCCCTAGAAGATTTTGTAATTTCTCAATGTCAGCAAGATTCTTAATAACATTAGCTTCTTTCTTCGTGAGAACTTTTTGGACTATTTCTTGTCCACGAGGCAGAAGTGAACGGAATTGGTATTCCTGAAGAAGCTCTATATATGAACTACGAGAAACATGCGAAACAAGAGTATCGGCCTCTGTAAGCTTGAGTGTAATCTTGATATCTCGAATAATAGTCGCGAGCTTTTGTGAGAGAAACGCATTTTCCTTCTGATCACGAAGAATCTCCTGCATTTTCGGAGTGAGATCTCCCATATTCTCGTATATTCATTCAAGCGTTCCATATTTCTGGAGAAGATCAGTCGCCTTTTTCGGACCGAATCCAGCAATTCCAGGAATATTATCTGAACTATCCCCTACAATCGCAAGATAATCACGAACCTGAGAAGTTGGAACTCCGAATTTCTCGGTCACATCCTTCTCCTTCATGAATTTCTGTTTCATCGCATCATAGATATGTACATGACCATCCTGTACAAACTGGCAGAGATCCTTATCGGAAGAAATAATCACGAACTGGTAATCTGTCCATCCATTTGATCGTTCCGTCACAATAGAACCAATGAGATCATCCGCTTCATATCCCTCCTGGGAAAGAATCTGGATTCCAGCAGCTTGAAAGAGTGCAAAAACCCCATCAATCTGGGAACGGAGATTATCCGGCATACGATCACGCTGAGCCTTGTATTCACTATATTCCGTCGCACGGAAACTCTGTCCCACATCAGTCGCAACGACGATAGAATCATGCGGATGCTCATCTGAGAGAGACTTCAGGAATTTTGCCACTCAGAAAATCGCATTCACCACTCTTCCATCGCGCGTATGCATTTCTGGAATCGCATAGAACATCCGATAGATGAGATTGTAGGCATCGATAATGAAGAGAGTTTTCATAAGCTTTATTCTTGGAGTTTCCGAACCTTTGCAATCATACGAATAGTTCCTTCTTCTTCAAGATATTCTTCTATTCCATCGATATCGAACCACCGCATATCATCAGTCTCATCTTCCTGACGATGCATAACAACCGAATCAGAAATAATCCCAAGAAAACGAATATCGTAGTGTTTATGATCAGGTCGTCACTTGGCATCAGCTGGAATATTATGAATATCTATATCGAATATTGGGAAAGATTGCGACTCAGAATACTGGAAAATATCAGGTTCTTCTGTGATTCCCGATTCTTCATGGAACTCACGAATAGCAGTTCCGAGAACATCCGAAGAATCATCACTATGCCCACCGAATTGGAGCCATTTCTGAAGTTTCTTATGAAAAATCAGAAGCACTTTCGTGAATTCCCTATTCACAATGAACATAGATGCAGTAATATGACCATCATCCCAATGCTGATTATGGAAAGACTTTTCTTGGTTTTTCTGGAGAAATTGGATTATTCTATTTGCAGAATCCTGCTCCTCTGGAAATCGAGAAGCATGTTCGCGAAGTGACTGTATTAACTTTTCCATATTGTTCATTGTTAATTGTTCATTGTTAATTGTTCATTGTTAATTTCTCTAGTATTCTTCAGAAAACTTCTTCCTCATCTCCACTTGCATTGATACGAATGAATCGATTTTTCATTATTTCCAACTTTTCACACTGTTCATACCCGAGAATAATGGACTCAAAGAACTCCTTTCCCATCCGCTCCCATTTGTCACCATGCTCATCGAATATCCGAGAAAGTGCCGTCTCAGAACTAATATCCAGATAGAAAACGATATCAGGAAGTACTCAATCTATTGCCTCTCTATTGATATCAAAAACTTTTTCGATTCCGAGTCACTGAGTGTATCATTGTTGTGCGAGTGAAGAGAGAAATGATCTGTCAGAGATGACAATATCTCATTTTTCCAGTGCTGGTTTCACAACCGTCTGAAGTGTCTGTGCACGCGCAGCTGCATAGAGATAAGCATTCGTGAGAGGATGCATCTGTTCACTTTTCCATTCTTTTTTCTGAGCGAGGTGACGAATATCCTCAGCAATAGGAGTTGATCCGGGTTCTCGAACTTGAATTACATTTTTATCAGGATATTTTGAACGAAAAAATTCCACGAGTTTCTTTACTTGAGTGGATTTACCAGAACCAACAATGCCTTCAAGTACGATATACATCTACTTTTTCTCATAAGTAATAAACTTCCCTTGCTCGAAATTCTCGCTCTTCACTTCAGAAAAATTCTGTCTCCATTCTTTCACAAAAATATCTCCTTCATGTACACCATCAATAAGAGTAAGCTCCACCGTATTAGCCAGTCACTTTTCGAAAAATTGATTATACAATGATGCTCAACCGATGAGGTATACTTTTCATACTTTTTCCTTTTTCAGAATTTCAATACATTCTTCAATGCCCGAATAACACTCCACCCCATCAATTAATTCGCGAGTAATAACGATATTTCGACGATTCGGAAGTGGACGCACTTTTTCTGGAAGAGAAAAATAGGTATTCTTTCCCATCATAACAATCTCCCCAGTGGTGAACTCTCGGAAGCGCTTGAGATCCTCGGGAATGTGCCATGGAAGTCCATTACTCTTCCCGATAAGAAGAGATTCATCCATAGCCAGAATAGCGATTATTTTCATATAATTGAAGTATATGGATAGCCTTTATGGAATCAATGGGATTTTTCAAAAAACCCTTCTATTATCCGAAGAATCCCATAAACAGAACTCCCGAGAGAATAATCAGAGCAGCGATAAATCGTTTCAGAAGATCTTTCTCCTGGAAAAACCATCCACCAAACATGACAGCAAAAAGTGAAGAAGCAGCCTTGAATCCGCTCGTATATGGTGCTATCACCTGCGAGACGATCCACATCTGAGAAACATAGATGAATGCATGGAGAAAAAGAATCATAGAAAGAACTTTCCAGAACTTCCCTATATGTCAGAGAAGAGTTTTCCTTTCGCGATATATATCTGGAATACTCATGACGAACATGATACTATTCATCGCGAGAGTCCAGAGCCAGATATTGCTTCCCTGTACTCACATACGATCGAACGTGACAGTGAAACCATAGAAGAACACGGCAATCAGATAAATTTTTGATCCTGGATTTTTCCAGAGCGCTTGAATCGGAGCAAATATATGTGTATGTGTCTTCTCTATAGCGAGAAAATAGGTACCGAAGAAAATGAGGAAAATCCCCATTCCACCAGCCCAAGTAACACTTTCTCCGAGAAGAAGAAAACTCGAAAGTATGACAGAAATCGTCACAAGTCACTTCATCGGAGCAATGAGGGAAATATCTCCGAGAGAAAGTGCTGTGAAGTTGAAAAACTTCCCGAAATAATAGAAAATCCCACCTCATGCCACAACCCAGAGAAAAGAAAGCTCCATGTGTTCAGGAATTCCTGTATAAAGAAGTGCTGGCAGACTAATGAGTATCATCACAAAAGCTGTCAAACCCGTCATCGCCCCAGCACTGACATCTTTGAGTCATTTCTTTATGGCAATATCCTTGAAAGCATTCAGAAATGTGAGAACGAAAAAGGCGTAGAGGAGGATCATTGTAATTTACATAAATAACGTCTTGTCTCAGAAAAGAAATATACAGAGTGCAACAAAACAAGATATGGCACTTATTATCATTGCCCACATAGCAACTTTTAAACTCTTTTCCTGTATTTTAAGTGATTTTTCCAGCGCCCCTGTTTGTTCAAGCGAGCATTTTTCTTGCAAAGTTATAATTTGTTGACATTCTTTACATCTAAAAAAAGAAACTCCTTTTGCAAAAGTATTCTCAGCATTTGCTTGAAAAACACATTGATGTTTACAGGTATCAAATAATTCCTTCATTTTAGATTTTAACTCTTAATTCTCTTCATCCCTCCCTACCATTCCTCCAACCACTGCCATCGCAGCCTTAATCGGTGGATGCGGATCATAGTTTTCGAGGATTATCATATCATGAGTGATATAATCAACATCCACAAGCGAATCACTGATAGTGAGCATTGGAAAATCCTTTGGTTCACGAGCAAGTTGCTCTCGTGTCTGTTCCACATGTGTCTCATAGATATGTACATCACCAAATGTATGAACAAAATCCCCTACTCCAACTCCGAGAAGTTTGGCGAGAATATGAGTAAGAAGTGCATATGAGGCTATATTAAAAGGAACTCCCAGAAAGAGATCAGCTGAACGCTGGTAAAGCTGACATGAGAGCTTCCCATCCTTGATAGAAAACTGGAACATCGCATGACAGATAGGAAACTTATTTGCTTCCTCAGGTTTTGCCATAGTGTACATGAATTCTGGATTCCACGCCGTGACAATAGCATTGCGCGCATCTGGATCTTCTGTGAGCTCACGAAGGACGAACTTAATCTGATCAATCGTTCGCTCTGGATCCTTCGTCGGCCAACGTCTCCAAGCCTCTCCATAGATATTCTTGAGATTCCCATGAGTCTCTGCGAAATCTGCATCTTCTAGGATTTTCTGGATGAACTCTTCTTTGGTCATTGCTGGAAGTTCTCCTTTTTTCGCTTTTCCATTGTAGATATAGAATGGATAATCATCCCAGATATGGACATTATTCTCGACCAAGAAACGAATATTGGATTGCCCTGTGAGGAACCAGATAAGTTCAGTGACAACTCACTTCCAGTAGACTTTCTTCGTTGTGAGAAGTGGAAATCCCTTTGAGAGATCATATCGACACTGTGCACCGAAAAGACTGTATGACACGTCACCATTGGCACGGTCAACATTTCTGATTCCTTCGTCGAGGATGCGACGAGCAAGATCGAGATACTGTTTTTCTGGATGATTAGACATAATAATAAAAATAATAAAATTATTGGTACGAATTATATGCAAGGTAGAGGAAATAGAAAGCAAAAATTATAATCGAAAATAAGAGAAGATTTCGGAGAGTATGGTTCCCAATTTTCACAATATGTTTCGCTCAGAAATACCCTCCGATAAACATCCCAAGACCGAATGAAACTGCAACAGGAATATCATATTGTCCTCGAACGAGAATAGCTATGAAACTCCCAATAAACCAAAAAACACTCATAGCGGTTGCGAGTCATTTGGCCATCAGTGCAGGAAGTTTGATGACAAAAGTATTATTGAAATAATACCACACTCCTGATCCTGCTATGAAACAATTTCCGAAAATATTCAGACAGAAAAGTCCACAATAATAGAGATATTCACGCCTTTTGGAAACATGAGGATTAGCATGAAATCAGACCTTCTTGATAAGAGAAGCAATAGTAAGAATTATCATGCTTGTTCCAGAAACCGCATAAATAATCCAGTTTGGGATTGCGAAAATCAGATAGGTTCCAAGAAAACTTCCAACTATCGAAACCATTCATCCAATCCAAAGAAATCGTGTTGGGATATTGCCACTCTTATGAAAAATGTATATTCAACCAAGTACATCACCGATTTTTCCAAGCTTATAAGTGATACTTGCCATCTGTGGAGTGATACCCATAGTTGTCAGGAGTCCTACTCCAAGAACTGAGACTCATCCAGAAGAAAAACTCCCGAAATAGGCAGAAAAGAGTCAGATGAGGAAAATGATGAAAATCTTGAGTTCTTCGGACATTTTATTCTACTGTAAATACTTTCTCTGTTCCATAATACTCTCTCCAATTCTGATTATAAAAATCGAACATGCGAGCAAGTCGATCCTGAGCAAGCTCTTCGAATCCAAGAGACTCGATCATCCCAAGAAGTTCTGCACGAGTCGACTCAATCTGAGATTCATCGTTGATAACGCGCTCAAATTCTGCCACGTATCCGTATCCAGCATTGCGATCGATACAAAGCGCCGTATCATGATTGAGTTGGTATTCGTCACGTTCTCGTGACCACTTCGCCTGGTATTGGAAACCTGCCTTCAAAACGAGTTCATCCATTTTCTCGATAGTCATCGGTGCAAGATCTACTTCCCACTCGATACGAGCCGTGCCATTGGAACTTGTTTCTGCATTCATCGTTGCCTTCACGACAAGAATCGTCTCATCGACAGTCCCACGAGTTCGCACAGAGAAGCTTTTTGCATTTTTCTCGATATCCTTTAGTCGAACTGTCTCTTCAGGAGAAATATATTCCGCAAACACTTCACCAAGTGTCTTCAGATTTCCACCTTCAAAATAATGATTCTTCTGGCTCTCGGAATATGAATGCTTCATGGCAGGAAAGTTGATATTCACGGCGTTCATGAAGTTATCACGAGAAGGCTTATCTCAGAGGAGAACTTTGATTTCGATTTCGTATGAATGCATAAGAAAATTAGGAAGAGGATAGTGCTGGGATTATATGAAAAAGTTTGACTTATGGAAGGAAGAAAATACAATGAATTTGACTTATAAAAATTTTGTTATATAGAAATATTATGTGTAATTCTTTTCCAGCATTTCATACTGAATGATCGTGAAGCTGTAATACAGACAACATTATCTATGGTCTTTATGAAAAAGTGGAACGACTAATACAAGATGGACTCATAAACTGAGAAATACAAATCTCATGGAGAAATGGTGAAGGTATTCATGCGGAAGTAGCAACTATAACAATAAAAGACTGAAAAATCCAACAAGAACTTCTTCGCAAAGATATAAGAGCTGTAATAGAAAAAAAAGTGATGATTAAAAAAGACTAGCAATTGCTAGTCTTTTTTAATATATCCGACCATATTATCTTCACCTTCACCATATCGACCCACTTTTCGATAGTCTTGATCCGGAGGACTTGTCATCTCAGCGAAGAGAAGTTGCGCAATATCCATACCAGGACGAAGGATGATGGGTACAGAGTTCATATTCGCAAGCTCAAAAGTAATATTCAGATAATGTCCCGGATTGATGAGTCCAGCAGTATTATGAACAATGAGTCAGATACGAGCCAGTGATGACTTCCCAGAAAGCTGGATGAGATATTTCTCAGAACCAAATTTTTCTACACTTGTACCAAGAACTGTGACTCCAGGACGAAGAATAAGTCATTGCTCAGGAGTGACGATAAGCTCCTCATATTCAGGAAGGATATGATTCACAGGATCAATATTTGTGACAGAATAATCCTTCACGACAAGAAACTTATCACCCAAGCGAATATCATAACTCGCAGGCTGAAGACGTGCTTCATCAAAATCAGAAATAGAAATATTTCCATCCTGAAGTGCCTGGCGGATGTCTCTATCGGAGAGATACATATCAATTTACAATTAATAATTAACAATTTTCAATTATTGTATCTATTTCTTCAATATTTCAACTCAATTGAGATAATATTGGATAATTTGTTGATAATCCCAACCCTGTCCGGAAAAATAAGTGGCTCAGACTCATGATATGCCGACTCCATGTCATTGTAAGACTTTTCATACTCAACCAGGATCAGACACTGATTGGAGATACGGAATATTCATACAATTCTTACTTCAGTTCGATTCACAATATTCTTGATATGATTTTGTTCTTCCATTCGATGAAGAGAAATACCACGGTTTAATCAGTACTCATTTGTATTTTATAACACGTCCGCGCGTCTCATCGACCAATTTCGCAACATTCGGAGAACGCATCTCATAGCCATATCCGAGGTATTTCTGGAATGAATCCGGGTCATCAGAACCATCATAGATCTGTGTATTGTATTTTCGATTCTTTTTATCCATATAATAATACGCATAGCTTCGAGCCGAGACAACAATCGTCTTTATTTTTTCTGGAAGATCCGTGTTCGACACTTCACCCATACCCTTGAGATAACTTTCTATCGGAAGTTCATTCACGATATAGAGTTTTCCATTCTCATTTCGCACTATGAGTTTTCCTCGAAACAGATTATCATTGTATTTTCCTGTCGTGTCCCATGCTGGAACACGCGACCAAGAAGCAATACGAACTACTTCTCATTCGAGAGAAAAACTCGATCCCGTATACGTACGATTCTTTATCTGAATCACTACTTGATTTTGCTTATATGGAACAACGCTTGCCTGGAATCATTGATTGAACGGAACCTTTCTGAATCAGATTCGTGCCACTGCTGGAGTGACGGTCGCTCATTCGAGAAGTACTGTTGTTCCAGAATAGGAAAGTCGAATTCGTATCTTCTGAGACGTATCAGTAGTTATATGGTTCAATGATGGAGAAATAGTTTGTACTGATGGTACAGAAAGCATCATATTCATCACTTCATCCGCAGGAATTGGATCAATCCTCGAAGTTTCAGTATTGTAGATTGGAGTACGAAACTGATTTCATCTCGCAATAAAGCCTGATATCTCACTATAAATATTTTTACCAGGACAAGCAGTTGTATCAAGATCACGATGTCCAACCAATGAACGTGTCGTGTGAGTTTTCACTTCTTTGCATCAGTCACCACTACACTGAGAAATAGCTACTGCATCAGCAGAAAGTGTGATTCCATATTTTTCTGCTACATAAGAAATAGCAGACTCTAGTCCAGCACGCTGATCTCGATTCAAGTGGATATTCTCAAAGTTTCCAATTACCGAAATTCCGACACTTCATTCGTTATTTCCAAGAACATGAGCACCAACGACATAATCCCCACCGGCACGACCCTCGTAGATAATCCCCCGTTGTCCAATAATATAATTGTATCCGATATCTCACCAACCGCGCGTAATAGCATGATACTTATATATGTCACGAAGATACACTTCATCACTTGCCTGTTTGTCGAGTGACTCTGCTGTATGATGGATGACAATTCGATTCACTTGGCGAGTTTTCTGAATTGGCCAGACCAATCGATGTCCATTCTCATATCGCAGAACACTGACAAACTTTTCTGTATTTGGAAAAAGTCTTTCGAGTTCTTGGCGACGATTGAGTCCAATATTGATAGCATCAAGCTGAGATTGAGTTTTTGGAGCCTGTCGATATTTCAGATATTCTTGATACACCTGTTTCTGTGTGGAACTATCTGCATAACGATAACTCTCATCCGCTCACCATTCTGCACGACTCACGATACGCGTTGCAGCAGAAGCATTTTCTATTCCCATGGAATCATTCTTTCTCTCGCTATAAGACGTCATGAGAGCGAGTTTCTCTGGATCAATCAGAGTATGAGAAATAATACTAAAAGTCACATCAGAGCGTCCAGTAGTAATCCACGGAGATGAGAAAACTCTCGCATCATAATGAAGTATATCGAGATCTTCGATATCCAATTGTCTCTCGATATCACCAGAATCAGTATGCCAGACGATAGTTACTCCAGAATTGTCCAGAATCTCACGAGGAAATGAGAAATAAAATGCGGTTCGTGGAGAATCGAATGAAACCGAAGCATCAATACGATATGTACCACTGTTATCTCTGCTGGAATGAACTCCGGCGAGTGTCGATGAAAAAACGGAATTACCCTCTTCTGCACGCGAAGAAAAATCAAGAAAAGCAATTCCAAAAAAAGAAAGAAGAAGAAAAGAAAAAAAGTAACGCATTTATTTGCCAAAATAAAAGAAAATGTGTAAAATCAACTCATGTAACTCAAAATACTTTATGTTTTTCCGACCTGAAATCAAGGAATTCACCAAAAACACACTTATCCTGACGCTTTTCCTCACACTCGTTCTCAATCTTTCTTGGGGGTATCTCGCACCGTATCTCGGAATCAAAGCCAGTGCAAGCAATGATACGAATTTTTCTCAACTCAATACAACGTATCTCGGAAATATCGCCACCGCTGTTTCTCTGAATGTCGGGCTCAAGGAACAAGAAACTGCAAAAAGCGGAATCAATCTTTCGAATGATATCATCTCTATAGCAGAAGTGCTCGCAAGTCCCAAGGAATGAGAAAAGCGTCTGATCGGGAATAACATGATCGCTATACAATCATATGTCAATGTCCTGAAGACTGACATCGTGGCACTTCTCGACCAGGCAACTGATAGAACAGTCACGCTCGATGAACATATCGAGATTTTGAAGTCATATTATACGAAAACAGCCGATAGACTCCTCATCATCAACGACCAAATCACAGAACTCAATAATCTCCTCAAATCGACTGCAGAGACTACAACTGCTGCCAAAACAACCATGGAGGAGAAATACAAGGCATTCGACTATTCTGGAGTGGATACGGTTATCAATGATTATGTGATAGCAAAAAATAGTGAGAACCGCGCAAAGGTCTATCTCGTCTATCTCCAGAGATTTGAACGTGCATATGGCATTCTCCAATCACAGAATAAAATTCTTCTCGACACACTCATCAACAATCGTGAAGCTCTCATCAAACGCTCAACAGTTGTGATTCCTGATTCTGGTTCTGACCTCCTGAAAAAAATGGGACTCATCCAAACCGAAGAAGAATCAAAATCTACACAAACTCTTGAATAGAAATTTGCAAAAAAATAACAATTGTGGTCTAATCTCTCTATGTTCAAGAAAATCCTTACATCCAGTTTGCTTGCTTTGATATCTATTGGTGGGATTCTTATTCAATCCACTACTTGAGTATATGCTATTTCTGAAGCTGAATTTAACGCTGCAGATGCAGCACAATTAAAACAACAGTGAATATCCGATGCTCAGATTTCTCAAATACAATCACAGGAAAAATCCACTTGAAATTCACAAGATGCAAAAATGAAGGAAATGTTGAATAACCTTGTTGCATGAATCAATATTATCCTCAATATCCTCACTATCATTGTCACTCCGGCAATTATGCTCGCGAGTTGGCTCATGTCACCTGATTGGACTGCAGGAGATATATTCGGTATTCGTCCTATACTCCATGATCTTTGGATTACAGTCTCGAATATTACCTATCTCGTCTATGCGGTACTTCTCATATTCATTGCTGTCGCAACTATATTCAATTCCGAACACTATGGATACAAGTCCATGCTTCCGAAACTCGCTCTCGGAATTATCCTTGTCCCGCTCACATGGTGGGGAGTCCAATTCACTATATCCGTCGCAACATATGCCACTG
This sequence comes from Candidatus Gracilibacteria bacterium, assembly GCA_028687475.1. Taxonomy (NCBI): domain Bacteria; phylum Candidatus Altimarinota; species Candidatus Altimarinota bacterium. The sequence continues at coordinate 131,312 of JAQUAB010000003.1, forward strand.
CAGCCGCAGTGTCAGTACCAGCAGAAAGTCTAAAAAAATATACTGATAGTAGCGCTTGGTGGAAGACGCCCATTATTCCAATAAATATGGAATACAAAAATGGGAAATTCTATTCTGGAGAAAATGACCTCTCAAAAGACTGATCTGTTACTGAATTATGTAAAACGGCTGGAAAGTGTGCCACTCCTGAAAAGGTAACAACAGATGCTGGATGACTTTTTAGTCCTTTGCTCATCTATAGTTTCGGGGTATTCAAGATTCAGAATGTCCAAAAAATCGATACAAAGATGGATGTAGTCACATCAATTATGCATATTATTCATCAATGAATTATTGGTGCATTGATGTTCATCATATACGGACTTCTCGTAATGGCTCTCATCTTCATGCTCATTATGCGTGCTATGAAGCTTTGGTTCTATGCTATATTTTCACCACTTTTCACCATCAAATATATGCTTGGGGATAAGTGATTCGGTGAGGCAGACAAGGATGGGAGTTTCAAAATCACGGAATTCATCGGCCTTGCCTTCGTACCTGCCGTTGTATCTCTTGCACTTTCTTTTGGACTCATTATTATCTCTGCTCTTTATACACCTCTGGGGAATAAGTGAGTAGAAAATCCGAATAACAAATGTGAATCGAGTGGTGAATGTACGATCATCATTGCGAATAATCCAAAAAATACTATCGTCAGCAAAACAATCGAAACAAAACAATGAAATAAATCCTCAACTACTGTCACCATAGGAGGAATCGGTTATACATTCGAGTGAGCTGTGGAATGATGAGAAAAAGTTGTACCTGGAGTCAAATCTGCACTTTCAGCAACAGGAAATCTCTTCGGAACAATTATTATCGATATTATTGCCCTCGTATTTATCTGGCTGGCATTCATGGCAGGAAAGTGAGTGAGCAAAGCAGCTGGGAAAGCTATCGAACCATTCGAACAAATGGGAAAGAAAATCTGAGATCTCGGAATGTCACTTCCGAAATATACTCCACTTCCAGTTCCGGGTGGCCTTAGTATGGCAGGAATGCAAAAAGTTGCTGGCATGCCAGAACAATTTCTAAGCCAAAGAGCTATCAATGAGACAAAATGAATCGAGGATCGAATGGGAAAAATGTTTGGTGTGAATTTACCATATTGAAGCGGAGAACAACATAAGGTTCATGAAATTCTAGCAAGAGATAAATTAACTCGAGAAGATTTTAATATTGCACAACAAACAATACAATCAGCGAGAAATAAAGGATGAATAGATCCGAATGGCACGAATGGACAAATGGCTATCGAGGATGCAACTAAAGTATTACAAAAAGCGGTGAAGGATTGAGTTACTCTCAATATTCCTTGACTTACTGATGCTGAAATTACAGCTGCCACAACTCCTGAACAAAAGAATGCAATTGTTGCATCATGGTTAGCATGAAAGCGATTACATGGAACCGAGGCAACAAACTTCTTGAAACAAAAAGGTGAGACACCTGACTCAGGACCATGAAATCAAGTACCAAACAATCCAACTACGAATAATACATTCAATATTACCACTGGTTGAGATGGAAAATACAGCTTAAAATCTGGACAATTGGATACAGAGAAGATATCGAAGGATGAACTTCTCAAGAGAATAGAGAATAATATTCATCTATTGAAGGATGTAAGTGAAGAAACGATGCGTTCTCAACTTACAAACATTGGAACAACAGATACGCAGATTCAGGGCATTCTGAAGAAACTAGAGGAAGCTAAGAAATCAAAATAAGGCTTCATCGAAATAAAACCCAAGAATTTTCTTGGGTTTTATTGTACGATATAACTCCTCTTCCCTGCATTATCGACAGCACTCATAACTCCGATGAGCTCTCCTGATGCTGTCCAGATGGGTGTTCCACTCTCCCCTGGTGAGAGAATCATATCGGTCATGATTCCTCCTGAGAGAAGTGTTCCTGAGAGAGAACCATCATAGGCAATATAGGATATATCTATGCCAAGCATTTTTCCATCTATTTTTTGCCATGAACCTGATAGAGAAACATAGGAAACAATAGATTGTCATGTAGAGAATTTTTCTCGATTCAAGAAATCAACTCTCGAAAAATCAGAAGATCCAGAAAAATAGGCATAGGCAATATCCTTTGTGGTATCTGGAAATTCTATGGATTCGATTGGATATTTCTGATTCTGTGATTCGATAAAACAGTGAGAACTACAATCCTTCACCACATGACGACTCGTGAGGATTTTCCCATTTTCGAGGATGACTCATTTTCCATGCACACTTGCAATCTGAGATGAAGATATATCCACAATACGGTTGATTATTTCTCTCTCACTGAGAAAATCTCCTGAATTACATCAGGAAAGAATACATACAAGAAAGATGGAGAAAAATACATTTTTCATAATAATTCTCACTATAGAGAAAATACGAATATATGAAAGTGGAAAAATGGAAAAATCCCATATAATCAGATTGTTTTCATTTATATTATAATTTTTTCGTATGTCTGTTCTCAAGGAATTCCGCGACTTCGCGATGAAGGGAAACGTTGTCGACCTCGCTGTCTGAGTGATTATCGGTGCTGCGTTCGGGAAAATCGTTACTTCCCTCGTCGAAGATATCATCATGCCTCCGATAGGTTGGATTATCGGAAATGTGGATTTCGCAGACCTGAAGCTCGCACTTCCTGCCGTGATCGAAGGACAAAAATCGGTTACTATCAACTATGGAAATTTTCTCCAGATTCTCATCAATTTCATCATCATTGCCTTCTGTATCTTCATGATGGTGAAAGTCATGAACAAGGCTGTGAAGAAAAAACCAGCGCCAGAACCAACTCCAGCAGGACCAACAGATATAGAACTTCTCACAGAGATTCGCGATCTTCTTAAGAAAAAAGCATAATACATATTCCGATTCCATCCGAGAAATTCCATCTCGAATTTTTTTGAGTATTTTTCCCATCATCTTGCCAAGCAATCATTTCTCACTATACTTCGACGCATGGAAAAAAAGAAAAATATCATCTTCATCACAGGAATCGATACGTATGGCGTGAGAAAAGAAAAAGAACGATGGAAATACGCATTCCGCGAGCGTCAGTGAGGAGAAAATATCGAGGAAGTGCGCATCGAAGAAGTGAAAGATTGGTCTCGGATTGAGCAAGATATGCAGAGTATGGGACTGTTTGCGACGAAGCGACTCTGGTGTTTCTCAGGATGATTCGAGAAAAAGAAAAAAGAAGAATGAGAAACAACCAAGAAGAAAAAATGAGAAGGTATAGAAGAACAGATCATAGCTCTCTGTGAACTTGCCGGAGAAGATCACTTCATGATTTTCTCCAATCTCCTATTCGATGAGAAAAAATGAGCACTCATCACGTGGCTCCGCGAGAATGCTGATGTACGAACATTCGATAAGATATGGACGCTTGAAACATGGGAAAAACGATTCAGTGAACTCGATACAAAGATCATCAAAAAAGTTCTCGATGCCTACCGAGAAGCGGAAAATGGAAAAGAAGAAACCAGTTCCAGTATTTCTGATGCCATCGGAGGAACACTCGAGAAGCTCTCACTCCTTCAGGAAACACAGAAAATCACAGAAAAAGATATCGATGAATCGCTCGATCGAGCTTTCTCCTGAAAAATGTTCGACCTCTCTGATGCAATCCTCGCGAAAAATGTCGAAAAATCACGAATCCTTCTCGCACGAATTCTTGAGAATATGACTCCTTATGAACTCCTTCCGACACTCATCGGACTTCTGAGAAATGCACTCTACGTGAAATACCTCGCGCATCTCGGAAAAAAAGAACGAGAAATCTGAAGTATTATCCAGATTCATCCATACGTGCTCCAGAAAACTCTGTCTGCAAAAATTTCTTATGAAGAAATCGGAAAACTCTACGGAAATCTCGTAAATGCGAACATAGCATACAAAAGCGGAAGATGAATGAAAGATGGTGAATTATGACGCATTTTTGCGATTGAGCGAGCCATTATGGGATTGAAAAAAATATAATTTCTATACAATAACAACGTTTATTTTCTATACTTTTAGGTCTATGCGAATTCTTTCGACTCTCGTGATTCTCTCACTCACACTTGGACTTTCATCTTGTTTTCAGGAAGAGAAAAATGAAGCTCCAACCGCTTCTGGAACCGTCCAGACAGGAAGCTCAGAATCTGGTACTGTAGCACTCAGAAACTGTACTCAACTCACTCCCATGGATGAGAATGCACTCAATATCTGGAAAAATGGCGTTAACCCCGCTGCTGGTACTGATGCGGTTAGTTCAGGAAAAATTGTTTCTGTGAACTACACTCTCCGAACTTGTACAGCTGATGGAACAATTCTCGATACTTCTCGTGAAGCAGATGCAAAACTCGGAGGAATCTACTCAAGTGGTCGAACATACGAGCCATTCCAGACGATCATCGGATCCCACCAGACTGTTCGTGGATTCGAATATGGACTCATCGGTATGAAAAAAGGTGAACGAAAGACTATTGCTGTAGCTGCATCTGATGGATATGCCGAAGAAAAAATTCCAAAGTATTACATTGCTCCGAACTACACAATGACTCTTGATAAGTCACTCTTCGCCGATAAGGTCACTCAAGTAGTTAACAGGGGGAATCTTGGAGAAATGTCTGTAACTGTGAAAGTTGGAGATACTCTCACTGGTGGAACAAATGGAGAGATTACAGCAAAAGTAATAAACGTAACTGATACTGAGGTAACTCTCGATATTGATAACAGCACAGGGAATCCATTTCATGGACAAGAACTCAAGGCTGGGGCTACAGCAGAAGTACAAAGCGGTGTAACATTCACTGTCAAGGCTATCAAAGGAAATGATATTACTTTTGACGTAGTAAATGAACAAAGTCCTTTCATTGATAATTTTATGGTAGGAGCTACTGCTGAGGTAGCTGGAACAAAAATGCTCATCAAAGCAATTGAAGAAGATAATGTAATTATCGAAGATATTTCTGGAACTGATCCAAAAAAAACAAGCCTCTTCTTCGATGTAGAAATTGTTGATATCAAATAATATGATTGCCCTCCATATTCTCTCACTTTTCCCAGAGAGTATAAAACCATATCTCAACGCGAGCATAATGAAACGAGCC
>JAQUAB010000004.1 GCA_028687475.1 Candidatus Gracilibacteria bacterium
ATGGAATCTGTATTCCTGGTGGTTTTGGGAATCGTGGAACAGAAGGAATGATCGCCGAGGCACAGTATGCTCGTGAGAAAAAAATCCCATACCTCGGAATCTGTCTCGGATCGCAGATCATGGCGATCGAATACGCCCGTAATGTGCTCGGAATCTCGGATGCCAATAGTGAGGAATTCGCACCAGAAGGACAGAACAATATCATCCATATCATGGAACACCAGAAAGGTCTCACCACAAAATGAGGAAATATGCGTCTCGGTGCGTATCCATGTGTCATCCGCGATGGAACACTCGCTGAGCAGACGTATCACGATTATGGGGATCCTGTGAACAACACGATATCTGAGCGTCACCGTCATCGTTTCGAGTTCAATCCAGCATATCGGGAACAGATGGAACAAGCAGGATTTATTGTTTCTGCAACGAGTCCCGATGGAACACTCGCCGAGATCGTCGAACTCAAGGATCATCCCTATATGATCGCGACGCAAGCACATCCAGAACTCGCTTCTCGTCCGACTCATCCACACCCACTTTTTATGGGATTCGTGAAAGCAATGGTGAAATAAGAGAATCTGCCAAATAGTTTGATTTTGTTTCCCTTTTTTCTATACTGCTTCCACTCGCGAGAGGTGGTGGAATGGTATAGTTTGTGCCCAGGTGGTGGAATGGTAGACACGTACGTCTCAGACGCGTATGCACTCAGTGCTTGTGAGTTCAAGTCTCATCCTGGGCACCAAAAGAAAAACAAAACTTCAGATTTTCTGAAGTTTTTTCTTGCAAAAGAGGAAATATTTCTATACTTCCTATACATTGATAAATTTGCCCGGGTGGTGGAATGGTAGATGTGCGGAAATGCGAGTCCATGCAATGGACGACACATTGGAGCCATACCCCCGAATGCGAGCATCCAACGAAGTTGGTGCGACATATGAGAGGGGTACACGGAAAATATAAAAATCAATAACATTCTCAATTATTTGCCCGGGTGGTGGAATGGTAGACACGGAGGACTTAAAATCCTCTTCCCGTTCGGGAGTACGGGTTCGAGCCCCGTCCTGGGCACCATGAAAAATCAAAAATCATTCGTCAGAATGGTTTTTTATTTTTCCAGAGTAGTACAGTTCTTTCTATTTCCACATATAATTCTGTTGGTATGATTCATTATATCTTTCCACATTTACAGCATGCCTCACACTCATTCCAATATCTGTTACTGTTGCCTTTATTATACCAGGAGCGGTAGTTCATTCGATCATAATATTTTCCCTTCCAATAGTATGTCATTCTTGAATAAGATTTCACGTACCACGTTCTCTTTTCTGGAAAACAAGTCACATATTCTGAAGTCCTGTATGTACCATCTTTTCTACCAAATATATACCTGCTTCTTCACCCTTTTTTAGTAATTCTTGATTCCAATATGAGAGCAGATTAGATCATCGCACATAAGGAACCCTAGCGAGAACATATCATTCTTTATTCTCAGCAACATCTTTGGGATCAAGTCAGAGAACATGCATGGCAACTCCTCGAATCTCCGATCAGAGAAACGTAAACTGGAAATTTCTTTTTCTTCAAAGCTCCTGAAGGTCTAGATCTACAGGAACAACTATTTCTCACTTTTCTGCATACTGAGCATGTATACGGTGATATTCTTGAATCTCGGAGACGGAAAGTCCATAATACGCTTTTATAAGACTTGTGCCCTCTCATCACGGAATATGAAATACCCGACTATCCCATCACGATGCAATAGGTTTTCCTAAAGATGAAATACGTATCTTTGATAACATATTACTACAAGAATTTACTTTTGTTCTCTATTTTTCAGCGTCTCATACCATTTTTTCTCTTCGCTCGACCAGTTTGCATATGGATGCTGAGAGAAAGAATTATTGGTGATTTTTTTATTTTTCGTCACTTCTTGTCCGAGCAATTCAGGAAGCTCGATTTTCTCATCGAGACTTTTGAGCTCGATATCTGCGAGAACGATTCATTCATTGGCTCATTGGTATTCGTCGAATTCCCAGATTTTCCCATCAGTATGACGATATTCATAGCGAATCTTCACGACATCCGCGTGTCCTATCATGATAAAAAGGGCAACACGATACGGAACCTCCCATTCATATTCATCGCGCATATTCGGTTGATCTTTCTTCGTTTTCACATTCACCTTGAAAGTGAATGCTGCTGACTTGGAACCTGCTTTCAAATCTTCGATGAGTCGAACACGGAGCTTATTTCCCTCACCTCGATGAATCGTCGCTTGGACGATTTTCTTCGATGGAAGTGATGCTCGGAGTTTTTCCCAATCAGGATGACTCGTATTCACGATGTATTGTCGTTCGATTTCGCGTGGCATAGAAGGTATTTGATTACTTGTCTATGGTAGCAGATTTTGGGAGAAAGGGCAAATCTAATCGTCTGGAGCAAAACACAGTCGATTAGCTTCCCCAATTTTCCAATCGGCAAAAATATCATCTGCCATAGTGTACACATCTTGGCACCATTCCTTTCATTTATATGCAGCCAGAATATGTGCAGACCATTTTGTAGATCGAATAAGTGCTACCATCTTCAAGAGCTTTCTTATATCCACTAAAAAGCTATCACGATAATCCATAAAGTTTTTAGCATTTTCTTCATCATCAAAATCCGTAAATCATGCGAGAACAAGCATAACTCTTGGATAAAGCTTCGCATAAATATGATAGAATCTCAATAGATGTTTATCGATTTTTGAATTCGGACCTATGGAACGCATATCATTCATGAGAGCATCAAGAGCACGAATATAGTTCGCACCCTCTTCTTGAGCTTGAAGAAATACCTCATCCGAGATATAGAAATTTTCTGTTGATTGCATAGAATGCATTATTCCAAATTTCTTATTAAGTCAAATATTTTTCATTATTTTTCTAACTCGTCAATTTATTTTCTTTTTCGCCTTGCTTTTCCTGATTTTTCGGTATACTCACGCACGATTTCCCAGAAGATGGGAGTATTTTATAATTATTTCCTCATGAAATACCGTAATATTGCGATTATCGCCCACGTTGACCATGGTAAGACGACCCTTGTAGATGCACTTCTGAAGCAATCTGGAACATTCCGCGAAAATGAAGAAGTCGGAACAACGATCATGGATTCCAACGACCAAGAACGTGAGCGTGGTATCACGATCTATGCCAAGAATACTGCTGTCATGTACAACGATGTGAAGATCAATATCGTGGACACTCCAGGGCATGCTGACTTCGGTTCTGAAGTAGAACGTGTCCTCCGTATGGTGGACTCTGTATGTCTCGTCGTGGATGCCTACGAAGGTCCGATGCCTCAGACGAAATTCGTGCTCAAGAAGGCGCTCGAACTCGGTCTCAAGCCAATCGTTGTCATCAACAAGATCGACAAGCCGACCGCTCAACCAGAAGCAGTTGTGGATATGCTTTTTGACCTCTTCATCCAGCTCGGTGCCACTGACGAACAGCTCGATATCACTGACGGACGTATCGTCTATGCGATTGCCCGCGAAGGTATCGCGATTCGCAACATGACTGACGAACGCAAGAATATTCACCCTCTTTTTGATACAATTCTCGAACAAGTCGCAGAAGCTGCGAACGATGTCGAAAAACCATTCAAGATGCAGATCGCGAATCTCGCCTACGACAACTACGTCGGACGTATGGGTGTCGGACGCGTCTATGAAGGAAAGGCAAAGGTCGGACAGACGGTAACGATCATCGGGAACGATGGGGCTCGCCGAACAGGAAAAATCAGCAAAATCTACACATCTCTCGGTCTCAAGAAAATCGAAGTGAACGAAGGAGAAGCAGGAGACATCATCACTATCGCTGGTATCCCAGATATCTACGTAGGTGAGACAGTTTCGACTGATGCCAACACTGAAGCTATGCCAGCTATCACTGTCGATGAGCCAACTCTGACTATGGAATTCCTCGTGAATGATTCTCCATTCGCCGGAAAGGAAGGAAAATTCGTGACTTCTCGTCAGATTCGCGAGCGTCTCGAGAAAGAAATGGAAATGAACGTAGGACTGAAGATTGATTTCGATGGTTCTGATGGAAACTCATACAAGGTATCAGGTCGTGGAGAGCTCCACCTCTCTGTGCTCGTCGAGACTATGCGTCGTGAAGGATTCGAACTCCAGGTAGGATGTCCTCAGGTTATCTTCCACGAAGTGAATGGCAAGAAACATGAACCAATCGAAAACGTCGTGATGTGGGTACCAGAAGATCGTTCTGGAACTATCTTCGAAATGCTCGGAAAGCGCAAGGGTATCTGTAAGAACATGAACACCGTAAACGGTATCACGAATATGGAATTCGAAGTTCCAACTCGTGGACTTCTCTGATTCCGCTCTCGCTTCGTCATCGAGACCAAGGGTGAAGGTATCATCTACTCTTCATTCGACCACTATGAGGAATACAAGGGTGCGATCGAGAAACGTGATGTCGGTTCTATGATCTCTGGAAATGCAGGTACTGCCATGGCATACTCACTCTGGAATCTCGAAGAACGCGGACCAATCCTCATCGAACCAACAACAGAACTCTATGAAGGTATGATCATCGGTGAACACTTGAAGGGTGGTGATCTCGTAGTTAATGCGACGAAGAACAAGCAGCTCACGAATATGCGTGCATCTGGAACTGACGAAGCAATCCGTCTCACTCCAATCCGCCAGATGACTCTCGAAGACTGTCTCGATTATATCGGTGACGATGAACTCGTAGAAGTCACTCCAAAATCTCTCCGTCTTCGTAAGAAATGGCTCACAGAAACTGAGCGAAAGAAGAACGGGTCTAGATAATATACCTCAAAATAATCCCCTTTGTAGAAATACGGAGGGGATTATTCGATGAAGATTCGTAGTTTTTTATTCATCCGTCAGACAGTACCGATGCACCGATGGATCATCTCACTGAACACTATATTTTTTTAGATCGGAACGAACTCATTCTGTTCCAAAAATAAGTGCATATCATACAGATCCCAAACAATTTGGATAAGCACCATTTTTGTACATATAGCACAGTGGCCATTCTCCTATTCTATCCGTGGGAGATTTTCCAGTATATTGTATCATGATGGGTGTGATTGTCTGATCCCAAGTGAATCCCGTCGAATAATTACTACATCCATGAGTGAATCATGATTCATCCAGAAGTTCAGGTGGAAAAATTGGGTAACTTTCATGATCTGTGTAGTATGCTTTGATTACTGCATTGATTGTCTTTGCTCACACAAAACGATCAGTATCATGGGCAACTCTGAAATATCCCTTCATCAAAGGATACAAGACTCATATAAGACTACCAATAATAATAAGGATGGTCATGAACTCCAAAAACATGGTTCAAAGCTTCCGCATATTTAGGAGAATAAGTTTAGAATAGATTCCATAATAATCAACAAATAACCTATCAATTGTGGGTTATTATATCATTCCTTATATTTTGTCCACTTTTCTTTTTCTGTGGCAATCTGAACATCCTAATTATTCTGATAACAAAAATTTGACTTTATTCCCGTTTCCCATAGAATCCGCCCAGAAATTTTATTATTCTTTCCTCATAACCCTATGATCTGCTACTCTATTCGAAAAGAAAGTGAATCAAGCGAAAAGCTCCTTATGCGCTATAAGAAGGCATTCTTCCAGACTCGCACTGCGAACAAGCTCAAAGGTGAACAGAATCACTCTCGCTCACTCTCACACCGCAAGATCCGTGAGAAGGCTATTATCCGTGAGTATTACCGTACTCTTTCGAAGAAGGCATAATCCTTTTTGTACACAATTCGTATACGAAAAACCTCCAGAATTCTGGAGGTTTTTTAGACTATCATTCTTATTCGTCCCGATTTTTTCTTTCACATTCGACTTTTCCGATGACATTATCATCTACTGAGAGCACCTTCAGCACGAGTTCGCCGATATTACCTGAGAACCGAATCTCTGCATCTACATGAGGAAGTTCTTCCGTTTCTGCCATCATCACATAAGAAATCGGTTCGCCGATGTATTTATCAGGAATTCCATAATCTTCCGACGCAATATCATATTCTTCAAGAATATCATCGATAAGGACTGTTCCCACTGCTTCGATTTTTCCATTCTTCATCTTTCTGAGATAGATTTCTTCTTTATCTTTCTCATCCTTGATATCACCGAAAATTTCTTCGAGAACATCTTCCATCGTGACAACACCCGCTGTTCCTCCGTGTTCATCGAGCACGAGTGCAATATGACGACGAGATTTCTGGAATTTTTCGAAGAGATCATCGAGTGGTTGAGTGAGTGGAACTTTCATGATTTTCTCCAGATCAAGATGCTCAAGATAGCTCTTCCCATGTCATTCACGTTGGAGCTTGAATGCTTCTCGAAATGTAATCACATAATCCACATCATCCGTCGTCTCACCACAAACAGGCAAACGAGAATGGGAAGAATTCATGAATATTTCACACGCCTGATCCACCGTCATATCCAGATCGAGAAATTCCACCTGAACACGAGGAGTCATCACAGAATTCGCCGTAGTATCAGAAAGAGAAAGAAGATTTTTTATCTGACGACGTTCATCCGCTTCCACTTCACCTTCTTCATGAGACATATCGATAAACGCTTCCACTTCAGCATAACTAATGCGTTTTGTATAGGAATCTCCTCCGAATATCTTGGCGACTCACTTTACTATTATATTGATGAAGAATGAGATCGGGAGAAATATCTTCAAAAGAACCACATATATTGGAGCAACCGCAAGACTAATAGAAGTATTATATCGGGAACAGAGTGTTTTTGGTGTGATTTCTCCGAAAAGCAAAAGAAGAATAGTCACAACAGCTGTAGCGATAAAGACACCATATTCATCTGGAAGATTCATTTCTTTCGCGATCGAAACACTCATCACTGTAGCGAGTGCTGCAGCACCTGTGTTCACAATATTATTTCCGATAAGAATCGTGATTAACAATTTATCTGTATCTCATTTTATTTTTTCGAGTGATTGGGCACCGAATCTTTTTTCTCGAACAAGAGACTGGATAGCATGTTTCGACAGTGTCATAAGTGCAATCTCTGTTCCAGAAAAGAAAGCGGATAGAAGAATCAGAAAACCAAAAATAATTATCGATAAAGGATCCACGGAAAATAAAGATTATAAATAAATGAAGATTGATGTATATCATACTTCTGGTGCCCCCGACAAGAATCGAACTTGTGACTAAGCCTTAGGAGTGCCTTGTTATTCCACTTAACTACGGGGACAAACCTGAGACAACAATATATGGATTTTCCCTTGATTTGCAAACGCTTTCATTTTGCCATTTTCTCATATTCCGATACAATCATCGCATTATTACTTTTGTTTTCTTATGGAAAAATCTGTCACCGAAAAAACCCAGATAAAAAAAATGTCTGCGAAAAAAGAAAAATCTATCGAAGCTCTTTCTCCCTCCCAGATCGAGCAAGTGGAAGGACTCATTGATGCGATCGAATCGGCAGGAATTCAGGAATTCATAGAATATATTCGATCTCCATGGAAGATGCTCTGGCCCAACTTCATCGCTGGTGTGGCTCGCGGATTCGGCGCGCTCGTCGGTGCAACTATCGTGATTGCTCTTATCGGTTGGATTCTCGCGACGATTATCGATCTCCCACTCATCGGGAAACAACTGGAACCCTATGTCGAAAAAGTACAAACAGAATTCAATAAATATACCGAAGCGAACAATTATCGTGCGAATTTCGAACGTATGGAATCGACATTGGAATCTATCGACGCCACTTTGGCGGAACAGAATGCGAGAGAATTGAGAAGCAATAACACCAAATAATTCCCTATGCGTATCTGATTTTTCTGAACTCCGTATCTCGCGGCTCGTGTACTCGAAGACCTCATTTCCCACGAAAATATTGAGGTCGCTTTTGTGGTCAGCAATCCAGATAAGCCATTCGGACGAGAACAAATCATGAGACCAACACCCGTGAAGGAACTGGCACTGAAGGAAAATATTCCTGTTTTTACACCAGAAAAAGTCCGCAACAATACAGAATTTCTCGATGTGATTCGCGGATACGATTGTGATTATTTCGTCGTGGTTGCCTATGGGAAAATCCTTCCCGTAGAGCTTCTCGCAATCCCGAAGAAAATGTGTATCAACGTGCACGGCTCTATCCTCCCGAAATACCGTGGTGCTTCACCGATCCAGTCTGCTCTTCTCCATGGAGAAAAAGAAACGGGCGTGACCATCATGCAGATGAGCGAAGGGATGGATGAAGGCGATATGATTTTTGTCGAGAAAATACAGATAGCGGAAGATGAGACTTCTGAGACACTCTTTCAGAAATTCGCAGAAATCAGTGGAAAAACACTCATTGAAGCAATCTTGAATCTTGAATCTTGAATCTTGAATCTGGTTCCCCAAGATACCAGTCTCGCGACCTATTGTACCAAAATCGAGAAAGAAGATGGACTCATAGACTGGAATCAATCAGCGACAGAAATATACCACAAATGGCAAGCCTATACACCATGGCCAGGAATTTATACCATGTATGAAGGAAAGAGATTGTTATTGGAAAAAGTATCACTACTCCGTCATCCTGAGTGAAACGAAGGATCCAGGAATACACAGGAACAACTGGATTCTTCGGCAAAGCCTCAGAATGACGAAACTCATGGAAAAGTCATAAAACTCGAAACAGGGGAAATCGGAATTGTTTGTGGAGAATGACTCTTGACACTCGAACAAGTAAAATTAGAATGAAAAAAATCTCAGAATATTCGAGATTTTGTGAATGGGAACAAAAACCTCTTATCTTATAACTTTTTATCTCATGAGTAATCTTAATATGAAGACTCAGGATGAGTCATCGGCTACTAAATATGTTTTGGCTTGATGAGTAGGATTTGCTCTGTGAGCGGGAACCGTATATGCCCTAAATCTTTGACCATGATGAGCGGAACTTGTTCCTGCTACTTGAGCTCTTGTTGGAGTAATATCTCTAAAGGTATGAGAACTAATTGGAAACTGATGGGACAAGATTAGAACTGTAGCAGGATGGGATTAGAAGAGAGATTTTATGAATGGGAACCAGAAATTTATATGAATAACTTTGTAACAATTATGAAAGTAGACTTTATTCCAAGTCCTCTCTCGAGATGATAGATGCACCATCTCATTTCAAAGAAACTATCATAAACTTCCTTTCCACAAATCCTATTGTTCAAGGAGTTATTCAAAGCGTATCAAGAATGTGTTAATCAAAATTATGTCCACCCTCTTCTCCAAAATCATCGCCTGAGAAATTCCATCTTTTAAGATTTATGAAGATGAGTTTGTCTATGCGTTTCTCGATATTTTCCCACAAACACCTGGGCATACACTGATTGTTCCGAAGATAGAAATTGATCACTTTGCAGATGTGCCAGAACCATACTATTCCGCAATATTTCTCGCCGCCAAGAAACTCTCTCCAGCAATTCAGAAAGCAACAGGATGTGTGAGAATATGTACACTTTTTGTGGGTTATGAGATTCCTCATTGTCATTATCATCTTGTTCCGACGAACACGCTTTCCGATGTGAACTTCACAGGAAAGCCTCAAGCAGACATGGAAGAGCTCAAGACAATGCAAGAGAAAATTCTTTCTGAACTCAATATCAATCATCAATAATCCATATGTTCACTATCGCTCTCAATACCATTCGCGAACTCGTGAGAAATAAATTTTTCTCGCTCATTCTTTTTCTTGGTGTGATTTTTATCCTCATCTCATTCACGCTCGAGACGCTCGCTCTCGGAGAGATTCGTCGGATTCTCTATGATTTTGGGCTTTCTTTTATCGAGTTGACTGGACTTGCGGTTATTCTTTTTCTCGGAGGAGGCATGATTGCTCGTGAGATCGAATGACGCACTATCTATCTCATGCTCTCGAAGCCTATCGGAAGATCACAGATTATTCTCGGGAAATTCCTCGGCTTCTCTGTCGTCATGCTCCTCATGGTCGCATTCCAGACATTAGTCCTCATCGGTATGCTCATGATGCGTAATATTGCGATCGATCCGCTCATGTTCGCGGCAATCCTTGGAATTATCCTGAAGTTGTTTTCTCTTCTCGCGCTCATTCTTTTTTTCTCGACTTTCGTATCACCAATGATTGCGATGTTTCTCACGATTGCGACCTATATTATCGGACATAGTGGCTACACGATGCTCGACTATGCGATTCATCAGGGAAATACGATGATGGCCTATTTTGGGAAAGCGATTCTCACAATATTCCCCAATCTTGAAGCCCTCAATCTGAAAAACTATGTAGCCACCGATGCACCAATCATTCTTTCGAATTGGTTTCTCGGATACGGTGTCAGTGTTCTGTATGTGATCACGATTCTCTGCTTGAGTGCTCTTATATTTTCTCGACGATCATTCGATAATGCCTAGTAGGAATCTATCTTTTAGTAAACAATAATTATGTCTCTTATCACGGTAAAAGTCTGCACGGGTCGCGCATGCAGCGAACGATATTCAGAATTCATACAGAAACGCCTCGAAGGAGACAAAGATTTCTACAAATACGAAGATGATGTCGAAATCGAAACCTGTATGTGCCAAGGTCGATGCAAAGAATGACCAACAGTAGTATTCGGGAATGATATTCAGGTCGGACAGAATCCGATCAAAGCTTCAGAAATTCTCAGAAAAAAAGTCGAAGAAGCTCGGAGAAAGTTGCGAGCAAACAATAAAGACAAGGTATAATCCTTGTCTATTTTTGTACGATCAATGTCTGTAACTGCTCTGCGATTTCTTCTCATCGCTCACCCAGCACTCCGACATGCCGACGTATCTCAGCCGAGAGGAGAAGCCCTTCTGCGGTCGAGGCATCGATTCCATGCGACTGGAGATAAAAAAGCGCTTCTCCCGAAATACGATGGGTTCGGTTACTATGTCATCATTCGATACTATCCGTCTCTATTTCGAGAACTGGACGCCCGCGAACTGATATATTTTTTCAGAGCAAAATATTCGTCTGATCGACTCTCAGATGGATATCCTCAGAACCATTTTCCACTCGTCCGATTCCATCGACAGAAATACGAGCATTGTCTCGAAGAAGTGTGAGAAGCTTCAGGTCAGCAGATATATTTTTCCCATCGAGAATAACGGACAATTTTTGAACCATATCTGAGTGATAATATACTCCCGCCCCCATAAACGTCGCATCAGACTGAATATGGAAAGTTCGAGTATTCTGAGTAGCTTCTGACGGAAGGAGAAGGTACTGCAACTTCACACCCGAGCGAACGGTAATTTCGAGGTTTTCGAGCTTTCCATTATCGCGGAGAATAGTATCCTCTGAGATAATCATCGGAGATGTGGTTATAGATTCGCTATACATAGAGAAGAAGTATAGGGAAAGCTCTGGAAAGAACAAGACATTTTTCGAGAAAATGGCAAGTACGATTTTCTTGTATTTTATGGTGTTTTCTGTTAATATTGACCTCATGAATGCGAAAAGTCCATACATCACCTACGAAGTCACTGTTGACCGTGCGAATGAGAAGGGAGCTTTTGTTGCCAGAGAAATGCTCTCGACACTCCATCACAGTATCTCTCATCGTGCTCCATGGTGGCAATTCTGGAAAAGAGGAAATCATGCCTCTTTCCGATTCCAGATTCTTGCTCACAATGGACAAATACGGTTTTATTTTTCGACACAAAAAGAATATTCCGCCTTTCTCATATCCCAACTCTATGCACACTATCCTGATATAGAAGTTACTGAATGTAGTATTCCTGTCGAATCGACACTTTCTGTTCAACGTCGATCGCTCGTGCTGCATCATCACGATCTCGATACTATCAAGCTCTATGTGAACCTGAAAGACCGAACAGAGAAAGATTCTATCGATCCGCTTTCGAGTCTCACGAGCGCGCTTGTGAAAATTCCAAAGAACGAAATCGGTGGTTTTATTATTGATTTTGCACCCGTCCATGATCATCTCTGGCGCACAGAATCCAAGAAAGCACTCCTCACTTCGAAATACATTCCTAACTTCATGAAGCTTCCACTCCTCTCGATGTGGGGATATATTGGTTGGATTTTCTTGCCATTCAAGATGCTCTCACTCTTTTTCGGATTTCTTCTTCCACGCGCAGAAGAGCATAAGGAACACGAATGAACGGAAAAAAATCACCACGACAAAGAAGCTTCGTCAAAAACGGATGCTTTCGGTTTTCGTACCGCTGTGCATATCTTCAAAAACATTGCGGATCCTATTAATGATGATCTCATCCTCAAAGAACTCGGAAGCAGCATGAATATCTTCGCGGATCCGAAATGAAACCATTTCGTCACCAAAAAACAGGGCAACACCGAATATGGAAAAATCCGAATATCACTCGGACATACAACCCAGATTCTCAATACGACAGAACTTGCTGGCATTGTTCATCTTCCGACACTCTATGTGAAAACTCCTGGAGTGAATTGGGTAACAACGAGAAAGTTCGAACCACCGCACAATCTTCCGAAGGAAGAATATCCGAATACTCCAATCGGAGTTGCGAATTTTCGTGGTGATAATCAGGAATTTGGGATTAAGCCTGTTGATCGTGCACGTCATGTCTATATCATCGGAAAGACCGGAATGGGAAAATCGACCCTTCTCGAAAACATGATCTATACTGATATCCTGAACGGTCGTGGTGTAGCAGTGATTGATCCACACGGAGATCTCGCTGAGACGATTCTCGCGAATATTCCAAAATCTCGAACCAACGATATTGTCCTTTTTGATCCAGCGGATCAGGAATATCCGATTGCGTTCAACATGCTCGAGAATAGTCGTCCTGAACTTCGACCGATTGTTGCAGGAGGACTCGTCTCGATTTTCAAGAAGATGTTCGCCGAAAGCTGGTGACCACGTCTCGAATATATTCTCCGCAATACGATACTCACGCTTCTCCTCGTGCCTGATACGACGATGATATCTATTCCGATGATGCTCACACACGAAGCCTATCGGAAAAAAATAGTATCCAAAATCGATGATCCGATTCTTGTTCAGTTCTGGACCCAAGAATTCGAGAAAATGAGTCCTGCGATGCAAAGTGAAGCGATTAATCCAATTCTCAACAAGGTGGGACAATTTCTCTCATCTCCGATTCTCCGCAATATTCTGGGTCAACCGAAAAATCCATTCTCGCTTCGATGGATTATGGACAACGGAAAGATTTTTATCGTGAACCTGTCGAAGTGACGTATTGGTGAAGATGCGAGTGCCCTTCTCGGTGCTATGATGGTGACGAAGTTCCAGATTGAAGCCATGACTCGTGCGGATACTCCCGAAGCAGAACGTCGAGATTTCGGACTCTATGTCGATGAATTCCAGAACTTTGCGACGGATAGTTTCGCGACGATTCTCTCTGAAGCACGAAAGTATAAACTCTCCCTCACGATGGCGAACCAATATGTCGACCAAATGGCAGAGACGGTTCAGGGTGCGGTTTTCGGAAATGTGGGAACGCTCATCTCATTCCAAGTCGGCTACCACGATGCGACAACCTTCGCAGAAGTATTCGGTGGAGAAGATGTGATTCTTCCCCAAGATCTGACCAACCTCGCCAAATACGATATCTATACCAAGCTTCTCATCGATGGCATGCCATCTCCTGTTTTTTCTGCGACGACGCATGCACCTCTCAGAGAACGATTCGATGTCCCTCCACAACAGTCGCGAGATGTGCTCCTGAAGGTCAGCCGTGAGAAATACACCAAGAAAAAAGATTTCGTGGAGAAAAAGATCTTCGACTACGCTCGAAAGATTAGTGAGGAAGAAAAAGTGTACAAAAAAGAACAAGAAGCCTACAAAGAAAAAATGCGAGAAGAAAAAGCCAAAAAAAGAACAGATGAGAGCAAGAATGTGTAACTTTTGCTTTTCTGGAATAATCTATATAATCCATTGTAATATAAAAAAAGCGTATGAAATTTCTCATTCTTCTCGTTTCTCTTCTTTCATTTCTCATTCTTCCGACAGGTACTTGGGCCCTGACAGAAAGTGAACTCAATCTCAGAAATACTGCCGATATCAGTACAACTGGAAATACCAATATGGTACTGGAAGACTTTATTGGCTCCAATTCTATTAGTGACTTTTTCTTCTCACCAGGAGGAACGGGCGGAGAAGCAATTACGAATTCATTCATCCAAGTTGCTTTCAATATCAAGAATTTCTTTGTTTTGGTGGCTGTTATTTTCTTGATTATCGGAGTGATTAAACTCCTTTTTCTCTCATGAGATGAGGAACGTATCAAGAAATGGCGATCAAATATTATCTGGGTTTCCGTAGGGCTTCTCATCATGCAAATAGCATTCTCTATATGGAATACGCTCCTGATTCGGGATTCTGGAGCAGTTATTGGCTCTATGCTAGGATGGCAAATGTGGGTGAATATCTTTTCTCCGATTGTGAGCTTTCTTCAGCTTCTTGCTGGTTTCGGATTTCTCATGATGATGGTGTATGCATTTTTCACTATTGTTGGTGGAGGTGGAGATGAAGAGAAACTGAAGAAAGGAAAAAATATTATTATTTATGCAATTATTGGATTTCTCTTGATCAAGCTTCCCCGTGCATTTATTTCTGCGATTTATGGAAGTCCCAGCTGTAAAGAATCGGAATTTCTCTGGACGAGCAATTGTGTTATCAAGGATCAGGACTTGAGTGAGAGTATTGGAATTATTGGAAGTATTTTTAATTATTTGAACACATTTCTTGCGGTTGTCTGTGTTATTCTGATCATCTATGCAGGTTGGCTCGTCTTCATCTCTGGTGGCGACGAAGAGAAATTGAAGAAAGCAAAACGTATTATTCTCTATATTATCATCGGACTCCTCATCTTGGTTGCTAGTCATGCCATATTCCGCTTCTTTATTCTGCGAGGATAGTATTTCTCTATCAATCTTCTCGAAAATCATGAGCAAAATCATGATTTTTTTGCGTTTTATATACCTTTCAGATATACTCTCACTATGACTTGGTCTGAAGGTATTTTCATCACAATCATAACAGTTTTTGTCGTGATTATCCTATTTCTCTCCACGAGAAGAAAAATCGCATTCAAACGCTCTTTGGAGATGACTTTTTTGCGTGTTGTTATCGCACGAAAGGACAGTGACCAAGACGAAAAAAAGGAAACCGTGAAGGACTTTCGCGAACAGATTTCTATCATGGAACAATTGCTTGCGAGTCTCAAGTCCCTCTACTCAAGCACAATTACAGGATGGCTTTTCGGACAAGAATATATTTCTCTCGAATATATCGCGCACAAACAAGAAATCTATTTCTATATCGTCGTTCCACGAAAAGCAAAACTCCTTGTCGAAAAGCAAATTCTCGGTTTTTATCCTGATGCTTTCATCGAAGAAACCGAAGAAATCAATATTTTCGAGGGACGAAAAGTGGTTCGCGGAGAAATCATGAAGCTCAAGAAGCCCCAACAATTCCCTATACGAACGTATCAGAAACTCGAGAGTGATTCTATGAATGCGATTCTCTCAGCGCTCGGGAAACTCGGAGAAAATGAATCATGAGCAGTTCAGATTCTGATGCGCCCAGTCGATGATGATTGGCAAGAAAAAATTAAGAAAATTATCCGAAAATCGGAAAAGAAAGACAAAAAACATCATTTTTCTTGGAATCCGCTCGAATGGCTCGGAAACCTCATAGAACTCTTCACCCACGATCCGAACGAGAAACACGAAAACCCAGAGAATTCGAATACCGATGAGGAACCGATGGACGAGGAAGGACTCATGAAAGAAAAAGTGAAGAAAACAGGATATGCGGTCGCTATTCGCATCGTAACAACTGGAAATGACGAAGGAAGTGTTTATGCGGAACTCCAGAATATTATTTCTGCATTTTCACAGTTCACTTCTCCAGCCTACAATAAGTTCAAAGCAGTAAAACGAAAATCACTCTCACTGCTCGTGAGGCATTATATTTTCCGACAGTTTGCTTGGTGGTCTCCAACTCCTGTGATGAATAGTGAAGAACTCGCGACACTTTTTCATTTTCCTTCGAGCAAATACAACAAGCAACCAGAGATTCGCTGGCAGCGATTCAAGCTCATCAAAGCACCAACCAATATCCCGAAAGAAGGACTCTATATCGGAGACAATGATTTCCGTGGCGAGAAAAAACCGATTTTTATCAAGAATGAAGACCGATTCCGACACTTCTACGTCATCGGTCAGACTGGTACTGGTAAATCATCGATTCTCTCGACGATGGCGCGACAGGATGTTCGTAGTGGCAAGTGACTCGCGATTCTCGATCCCCATGGAGACCTTGCCAAGGAACTTATCGGATATATTCCTCGTGAACGTGCTGATGATATTGTCTATTTTGATCCGGGAGACCTCGCACGTCCGATGGGACTCAATATGCTCGAAGCATCGAACGACGATGAGAAACAAATGGTCGTCGCCGATTCGACGAATATCATGATCAAGCTTTTCGGAAACGAGATTTTCGGACCACGTATTCAGGATTATTTCCGTAATGGATGTCTCACACTCATGGACTATCCCCAGGGTGGTGCTATCACGGATCTTATCCGTCTCTTCACGGATGAGAACTTCCAGCGCGAACGCCGTACGACTCTGAAAAATGCGGTTGTGAAGGCATGGTGGGATTATACCTATGCGAAAATGGGGGATCGCGAGAAGTGAGAAATCATTCCATATTTCGCGGCGAAATTCGGACAATTCATCACCAATACGATGATGCGCAATATTGTCGGACAAACAAAAAGTGCCTTCGATATCAGTGAAATCATGAACAATGAGAAACTCCTTCTCGTGTCATTGTCGAAGTGAGTCATCGGAGATCTCAATTCCAATCTGCTCGGTCTTATCCTCGTATCGAAGATTCAGATTGCTGCGATGCGTCGGCAGAATATGGCAAAAGAAGCACGCAAAGATTTCTTTCTCTATATCGATGAATTCCAGAACTATGTGACCGACTCTATCGAGTCCATCCTCTCAGAAGCTCGTAAATATCGCCTTGGCCTCGTGATCGCCCATCAATATCTCGGACAGCTCGAGAAATCTGATGCGCTGACAAAATCCAGTCTCAACCTCAAGTGAGCGATTTTCGGTAACGTCGGAACAGTGATGAGCTACAAGCTCGGTGCAGAAGATGCAGAGTTCATGGCAAAGCAATTTGCTCCAGCGTATTCGGATCAGGATTTCGTGAATATGGACAAGTTCAAGGCGGCAATGAAACTCTCAGTCGATAGTCAGCCGACTCCTGGTTTTTCGATTGCACCGCCGAATCCATTCGCAGAAATGCCGGATATGGTGACCGGAAACGCACTTCGTGAACTCTCTCGCCTCAAGTATGGGCGTGAACGTGAATTCGTCGAGAAAGAAATTATTTATCGTATTGGTGCTGTATAACTATGAAAAAATCTATTTTTCTCATCTGTGGAATCGCTGGAATACTTCCACTCTCAATATGAGCAGCAGGATGATGACCGAGTTGCGATAAACGAGAATATTCTTGTTATCAGGAATGGGTCAATACGTGCAATAACTCGAGTAAACCTTGGAAAGCGAATAAATGAGTCTGAAGTGTGGAAGTGAAAAACTATGCCGAACTCTCAGCAAATGCTCAGAACAAAAAAATCACAGAAATTATCAACAAAGAGAAGTATCCAACGGAACGGGCAAAACTCGAAGCTCAGCTTTCGCTGGATAGAATCGGGGCTTTCGCCGGATTCAAAGCGGTGGAAATCGCTCGGAATCAGTACCGAAGCAATATGAACAAGATTTTCTCTTGTGCCGTTATAGCTTCCAGAATAGAGAAAACCCAGAAGGTGCTCGAAGCGGTCAAAAAAGTATGAGAATCTGAGATTTCTCGAAAACTCGAAGCAGACATCAAGAAACTTGGAGCAATGAAACCGACATGATGTGCTGCAAATATGGGAACTGAGACACTCAATGACTATGGTCTCGCGCTCGCATCCAGTGCGACAACAGAATACTGTAGCTATCGAAATTATCTCGATTATCTCCAAGAAAACATCAATAGTAATTATACGGATGTACTTAATTTGGAACAAAAAATCGGAAATAATGGAGAATCCCAGTCAAACCCAAGCACGATCGAAAGCGCTGCTTCTGACATGAATCTGCGAGCTCGTCAAATCACCGACGATATTGCCCGTGCCAATTCAACGCTTCCGAAAGCACTCGTGGCATATAGAGAAATGGAGAGGACCTATCCGCTTCATATCATGTTCCTCATCATTTATGATGATTATCTTGATCTCCGACAGAATACCACCACCTACCTCAATGCAGTTTCTCAGCTTTTCGAGAAAGCCAATAATGCTCAGAGTGCAAATAACAACTAAAAAATCCTCTCATGCGAGAGGATAGAATATCATTGGAGGCGCTAATCAGATTCGAACTGATGACTGTAGAGCTTTGCAGGCCCTTGCAATTGACCACTCTGCCATAGCGCCAAGACCTGGGCATTATAGAGAAATAGAGAAAAAAGCAAGTTTACTTACAGACAAAAGTCTGGAGCAATGGGACATAGAGTGTTGGATCTTTGTCGAGAGAAAGAGAAAAGTGAAGCAGATATACAGTCGTCCCACACACTCGCGCTGTTTGGACGAACTTCATACGTGGAGAACTCTCATTGTACCGCGCTTCGAATATATAGACGCGTGAAGTTTCTTCGTCAGAAAAAGTAATATCCCGGTCTGTTGTTTTCGTGTATTCGAGATAATTTTTACTTGTTTGGATCTGATTGAGCTCGCTGTATTTCTTCGAAGTAACGATAGATTCCAATGTATTACTCATAATGACAAGATTGTTCGAGAAGCCATATTTCGTATCTGGAGAAACATAGGCAAGTTCGATGGTTCATTTTTTCGGAGTTGGAAGTGTTGTCTCCGCCGCACCAGACCAAGTCTTCGGTACAGAAATGCTAAATGTTTTCCCTTCATAGAGAGTCGTATTCTGAGTTGCCTCGGATTGTGTTCCTGGAAGTGTACAACTCGCCAAGAGAAATGATGTGAGAAGAAAAAGAAGAAAACGCATAAGAACTATAAGATATGAATCCCAATATGGGCTACAACTCCGAAAATACCAAAAAGTAAAGCAATAATTAAACCTATCAATTTTATCCAAGATTTTGTCGGAAAATAAATATTCTGGAAGTACTCGATCAGCGAAAACATAAACCAGGAAACGACAATCACAAGTACAGAATAGAGATGAAAAGAAACATTCGAAAGAAACTCAAGCGAAACAAAAAAACCAAATACGGAAAAGGAGAATCCGGCAATTGTAAAGAGAAGTGTCATATAATAAGCCAGTACAAAGAAAGCCAATGTACGCTTTGCAATAACAAGCTTGATCTCCAAATATTCTTGCGGATTTTTTGTGAGTCTTTCTCGGATATCCTTGATTTTAACCATTTTTCTTTATAATGCTGGCATATTATATTCAAAAATGTCACTCACACAAGCTCAAATCAACAGACTTCAGAAGCTCACCGCTATTGCACGAGAAGGAGAACTCGATATTTCTAGTGTTCTCGACTCTTTCGATACACTCAAGAATGGAAACCTCAACCTTCCGGAACATACCACTCGAAGTGGAAAATGAAGTCTTCTTCCTCGGGAAGATATAGTTCATGCATCGACTATCTCACGAGAATCACTTCTCAAGTGTAGTCCACAACGCATTGCAGGCAACCAGATTGCCCTTTCGAGCATTATGATTGGTGAATAAAAAACTTTTTGATTCTTTCTACTTTCTAGCAACGAGATCTTCTCGCTCTTTCTTATGAATTCTCGCATTCTCCTTATATTTGCCTACGCTTTCACTCTTTCACTGGTTGTACAATATTTTTTCTTTCCGAAAGATGCAACAAAAAATACTGTAGCAAACCAATGAGTGATACTCCAGGTAGATAAAGAATCTGTAACAATTCCAAATATTCCAAAAGTCGAACTCGTGAATCATTCCACTGGATCCATCACGATGAACACGTGTTCTGATATTTCTATCACGATTGATTCTAATCCTCTCAGTGATATTGCAACGGCAGCACCTGATTTTTGTCAGGCAGTCAATGTTGCTCCTGAACAGAAAAAAACACTCCCGTTCAATGAACTCTATAAGGTATTCGCGAAAGTTTCTGGAAAATATATCATCACTGCGAAGACTCCGTTCGGCGACCGAATGGTCTATGTGAATGTGAGTACTCCTGGGATGTTTCGTTCTGCCCTTTCGAGCACTTTCTACGAACCGATTTACAATCTTTTTGTAGCGCTTATCACATTTCTTCCTGGTCATTCTCTCGGATGAGCAATCATCATCATCACGCTCATCATCCGCCTGATTCTCCTCGTTCCACAGCACCACATGCTCATGAGTCAGAAAAAGCTGCAAGTAATTCAACCAAAAATCAAAGAACTCCAAAAAAAATACAAAGATGACCAAGCAAAACTGGGTGTCGAAATGCTCGAGCTCTACAAGAAGGAAGGAGTCAATCCTATGGGCTCATGTCTCCCTCTCCTTATCCAGATGCCGATCCTCATCGGACTCTATTGGGTTATTTCTGGAGCGAATGATCCGTCGAATTTTTATCACCTCTACAGTTTCTTTAGTGATTTCGATCCTACAAGTATCAACTCTGCATTTCTCGGACTCAACCTCCAACATGTCGGTGGAACTATTGGTCTCATATTTGCCATAACTCTCGGTCTTATCCAGTGGATCCAGGCAAAGCTTTCTTTCGCCTACAATCCTCCAGTGAAGAAAGAATCACAAGAAATCGTCGAAAAGAAAGAAGGAGAAGTTCCAGAAATGGCACTTGATCCAGCACTTATGCAAAAAATGATGCTCTATATGTTCCCTATTATGATTGGAGTGACTTCATACTTCTTCCCTCTTGGAGTTGGACTCTACTGGTTCATCTGAACAGTATTTGTTATCATCCAGCAATGGTATGTGAACGTGATTTCGAAAAAGAAGAAATCGCAATAATCTTCGAGAGAATGAGTTTTCCTTTTTGGGACAAGGATTCTTTTACTTTGTTTCGAGAAAGAATTACTGAAAAGAAAAATCTCAAACAGAAAATCTATTTTTGTTTGACAACAAGACTCATTTTTATATAATCCGCGCAACTCATGGCGTAAGCCAGGTTTTTATATTGCTTTTATCTATATACGATGCCGAACACAAAAACCGCAAAGAAAGCACTCAAGGTGAGTGAAAAAAAGCGTTCTCGTAACCGTCGCTACAACGAACTCACAAAAGAGACCGTTAAAGCGCTCGAAGCACTTCTCGCAAGTGAGAAAAAAGATGTAAAGAAGATTACAGAAGCGCTTTCTGCTGTCTATTCACGCATTGATACTCTGGAGAAAAAGAATATCATTCATGGAAACACTGCAGCTCGCCGTAAGTCTACATTTGCCAAGCTCGTAAAATCAGTAACGACTAAATAATCCATGAATCGTCCTTTTCCGCAGAAAAAAAACGAAAAACGCATTAATGATGCGATAATGGCACGTGAAATTATCGTGATAACAGAAACGGGTGAAAATCTCGGGAAAATGTCACGCGATGAAGCTTTGCAAAAAGCGGAAGAACTCGAACTTGACCTCGTAGAAGTATGAGTCCAGGATGGAACTGTTATGGCGAAAGTGATTGATTATGGAAAGTTTCTCTTCAAACAACAAAAACAACAATCACAGAACAAGAGCCAAGCAAAGAAGACGGAAGTAAAGACTATGAAACTCACCTACAAAATAGGTGATCATGATCTCGATATCCGAAGAAAGCAAGCAGAAAGTTGGGCAAAAGAAGGACATCCAATGAAAATCATTCTTCAACTCCGCGGACGCGAGAATCAATACGAAGACCTCGCTATGGCGAGAATCAACGAATTCATTGCTTCTCTCGAAGACGTCTACAAAAAAGATGTTGCAGCAAAAATCCTCAAACAAGGAAACAACTTCAACGTCATGCTCTATCCAAAGAAATAACTCTAAAATTTAATTTTCATAATCATGAAACTCAAAACTCTCTCAAGTGCAAAAAAGCGCGTAAAGATCACTGGAACTGGAAAATATATCGTTGGAAAGACTGCAAAGCGTCATCTTCTCAAGGATAAATCTCCTAAAGCAAAAGGACGTGACGCTTATGGACATGTACTTCATGAGACGAATGAACTCGCTGCTCGCATTTCTCTTCCATACGGGAAATAATCCAATAAGCTCTCACAATTTTATAATCTTATAACTCATATAGTATGACTCGCGTAAAACGTGGTGTGATGACACACAAAAGACACAAGAACTGGATCAGACTCGCAAAAGGATACCGCCGTATGAACGGAAACGTGTACTCTCGCGTACGCAATGCTGTTATGAAGGCTGGACAGAATTCATATATCGGACGCAAAGCGAAGAAGCGAAATTTCCGCCGTCTCTGGAATGTTCGTCTCAACAATGCTGTTCGTCCACTCGGTATGAACTACTCTACATTCATCCACGCGATGTATGTAAAGCGTGTTGGACTTAACCGAAAGGTTCTCTCCAATCTTGCTATCAGCAATCCTGAAGTATTCGCAAAAGTCGTTGAATTCGTGAAATAATTGGATACATTTTTCTCAACAGAGTAACTTTTACTCTGTTTTTTTGTGTGATGCAAACTAAAAAAAGACCTCAACGGTCTTTTTTTAGGAACAAATGAACTATTTCTGGAGAGTCTCAGTCTTCTTCTGACGAGCATAGAACTTGTCCATTGAGCTTGTCTTGAGAAGTGTCTTCTTTCCTGTATAGAATGGATGACATTTAGAACATGTTTCTACACGGATTTCGTCACCCTTGATGGTGCTTCCGCTTTCGAATGTATGTCCGCATGAACAGATAATTTTTACCTGTTTCCACTCTGGATGAATACCAGTTTTCATAAGAGAAATGGGTTAAGAGTAATTGCGAATCGCTCAATCTGATAATTCAGAAAGGTACGAATGCCTCTTTCTCGCTTTTTAGTGGCGAAGGAGAAAACCATGAGTTAATAACTCAAAACTATAAACTTCTGGAATTTATAATTTTTAATTATTAATTCTTTATTTTTGGTGCCCAGGAAGGGACTTGAACCCTTACACCTCGCGGCAACGGCTTCTAAGACCGTCATGTCTACCAATTCCATCACCTGGGCGAATCATATCTTTCGATGGGCAAATACAAATCCAAGATCCAAAATAGAAAATCCAATATACCTTGAATCTTGAATTCTGAATCTTGGATTCTTTATTTTTATATGGTGGGCCGGGTAGGATTCGAACCTACGAAGTCGTAGACAAAGGATTTACAGTCCTCCCCATTTGACCGCTCTGGAACCGACCCATATAAACGAAAAACTAACAGTGAATAACTAAAAGTTTACCGCTCCTAATTATTATCTATTAGTTTTTGGTTATTCATTATCAAGTGGAGCCACCAATCAGACTTGAACTGATGACCGTCGGTTTACAAAACCGATGCTCTACCAACTGAGCTATGGTGGCACGTGAGCGAGATTGTATAAAAAATGATGTTCTTGTCAAAAAATTTTACAACTTTTTTTCTTGAATTCACAAACGACATCTATACACTCGTTTGAGATACTCTTTTATAATGATGCCATGATAACGATTCTTGCGGTTACAGACGGATTCAAGCATTTTGGTGAACCTATATCAGAATATGGAAAACGCCTCGGGAAACATATCAATCTCAAGCCTCTCAAGCCCATTTCGCATACGAATCCAGAATATATCAAGATAAAAGAAACTGCTATCATCAAGGAATCCCTCCAGAAACTCTCTGGAACGGTCATATTGCTCGATGAGCGCGGAAAAGGGATGAATACTCGGGACTTCGCAGAAATGCTCGAAAATGGACGAAATCAGAGCGAAAACTTCATATTCATTATCGGTGGAAGCTACGGCGTGGATCTGGAGCTTTTTACAGAGATTCCTCACAAGACGCTTCGGATTTCCGACTTTGTCATGCCGCATTCTCTCGCCCTTCTCGTTCTCATAGAGCAAATCTACCGCGCACATGAGATTATGAAGGGAAGTGGGTATCATCACGTTTAATATATTCGCTTCTTATTGTAAAATAGAAGCGAATTCTTTCTTCTGAAAAAGAAATACTAAAAAACCCGCGACTGTGGGTACAGCGCGGATTCAAGATTGGATGCCTTTGGTCACTCGCTGTGAGTTCTTAAAAAAATGAACTCGGGAGGACACGAAAGGTCAGTTGGTGAGGTACTCAACCTCGTAGACAAAATGTCTAGCCCAACTGACCTTTCGACGGAATTTTGAGTGGGCTGTCGAGCCACTTTTTGCCCGGTGAGGGCCCATATCCTTCCAACTCATTGAATGAGAAAGATATGAGCCATCACCAGTGTTTTTTGATTCTATTTTTGTATCGGTATACAAGAATTTGCTCTTTTTGTATTTTGATATGAAAATTTGATGAATCTTTGTTTTGGTATTTATAGCAGGAAGATTCTTTGAGGAAGATTTCCTATTATCGGTCAGTCAGGTCTTGTTAAGTATCATTCTCTTTCGAGAAGACATAGGCAGTATATCAGTATTTCGAAAAGTCGACGAGTTCATAGATATTGCCATTCTATGATAAATATTTATAGTTAATACAGAATACTTGAGTAATCCTTTCCCAGCATCAATACTCATTCATATAAAAATATGTACAGTTATTGAACCATTATTGTATAAAATATGTGTCTCTGTATAGTATGTGTATACACTTTTATCGCATTGGAAAGCGGATATTTCAGGAGATTACTATGAAAATTCTTCGAAAAAAATCTCCCCATGCACGAGGAGAGATTGTACCACTATATATTGTGGTATGGATGATTTTTTCTTATTGGAACTGTATTATACACGTATACAATCCATTATTTACTGATTCAGAAGAGCAAAAGCGGCTACTACCCCTGCCGTCTCCGTTCTCATGACTCGTTCAGAAAAATGAGCAAATATGAAACCACTTCATATCATTTCTTGTCTTTCTTCCTCTGACCAGCCACCTTCGGGTCCTACCCAGAGTCCTATATCTTGTATATCAGAGAATTCTCATAATCTCTTTTGTTCTCAGAGAGTATCGAGAACCATATGGATTCATGACTCTGGAAGAGCTCCTTTCTTTTCGAGAAAGTGAATCTCTGGCAATACTAATCCCCCGCACTGTTCCACTGCTTCCCGAGCAATCGCATGGAAACGTGCAATTTTCGAATCTGATAGTACCAGTTTCTGGGACCGATCCGAACGAAAAAATATAAACTTCTTAATTCCTATCTCAACTCATTTCTGGAGAATATACTCGATTTTCTCGATCTTATTCGGAAGCGCCTGATAGAGTACTACTGACTTGGTGGCTTCTGTCTTGGGAAATGTACGAGCAATTCCCTTGAGAGAAATTGATTTCTTCTCGATAGCGACAATCTCGTACTCTGTCTCAGAACCATCACCATCGAAGAGAATCACGTGATCACCTGTTTGGAATCGAAGAACACGAGAGAACTGATGGATAATATCAGCATCTGTGAGGACAACATCGATCGAGAGTGGAAATGGAACAAAAAAACGCTGCATACTATTTACTGTTTTAGAAATTCATAGATATCACGGGGAAGGAGGAGAAAATCGAGCACCATACGCCCCAAGAGAAAAAGGAGAAATACAGACCCCTGAGTGAATCCATAAGCAAAACCTGCTATATCGACAAAAATATTTTCACCGAGTTTCTGTTTCTCGAGATAACGAGCCAGGGCATTCTGAGAAAGCGGAAGTGAATCGGGAGGAATAAAATACTGATCAAGATCTTTTTCTTCGAGTATTTGTTCTTCTTGTATAGCATCAAGCGCCTTATGATAGGTGTCAATGCTAATATCTCCTTGTTCGAGCGCCTGCCGCATATCTTCTTTTAGAAGAGAAAGGGAACGACCCGTCTCGATGCGACGCTTGAGTTCGAATACATCAAGTTTCTTCTTTGTATAGACCTTTTCTTTACTCATCTCGAATTCCTCTTTTTTCTTTTCTACAACCATCTTCTCTTGTTCTTGTTTCTCACGGATGCGATTGCGCGCTTCATTGTACGCTCCTGGATTTTCTTGCATGGACAAAGTATAGTGAGAAACGCTAATAGTTCAACTACTTGCTCCGAATTTTTAATTATTAATTTTTAATTCTTCATTTCTCTTACATCCCCTCCATCTCCATCGCAATCAATACATTCATCTCAGCAGCGTATTCAAGCGGAAGTTCCTTCATGAGTGGTGAGACGAACCCTCGGACAATGAGTGTCTTGGCTTCATCTTCAGGAATCCCTCGAGACATGAGATAGAAAAGTTCTTCTTCTCCAATTTTTCCGACACTTGCCTCATGTGCTACGAGTGCATCATCCGTCGCTACACGAATATCAGGAATCGTATCTGAACGAGAGATACTATCGAGAATGAGTCCATCACAGTCAACCTTCGACACAGCGCCGACAGCTGATTTCTTGATATCTACAA
Source organism: Candidatus Gracilibacteria bacterium (assembly GCA_028687475.1). Taxonomy (NCBI): domain Bacteria; phylum Candidatus Altimarinota; species Candidatus Altimarinota bacterium. The sequence continues at coordinate 26,666 of JAQUAB010000004.1, forward strand.
GTCCACGATATATCGACACACCACCATTCTTCGACAAAGACTTCGAGATGACTTCACTCGACGTATTGCGTCCGATATGGATCACCTTGGCTCCGGTATCTGTCTGTTGTCCAGCATTCGCGAATGCGATACCGAAGTGGAGTGCCTTGCTCTCTTCTCACTTCAAGATAGAACACGGATAGAGCATCGTCACACCTGATCCAAGATTACCACCGACCCATTCTATGGATCCATATGAATCCACAATTGCACGTTTTGTATTGAGATTATAAGTATCGATAGACCAGTTTTCCACGCTACTATAGCGCATTTTTGCGTGTTTTCCGACGTATATCTCGACACATCCAGCATGGAGACTGGCAGTTCCATACTTCGGAGCACTACATCCTTCGATATAGTGAGCCTCTGCTTCGTCTTCGAGGATGATGAGTGTATGCTCGAATTGTCCTCCCGCCTTCATATTCATACGGAAATATGCTTGCAGTGGATCAGATACTTTCACCCCTTTCGGAATGTAGAGAAATGTTCCTCCGCTCCACACCGCACCATGAAGTGCCACGAACATATGGTCAGTCGATGGAACCGCGCGCATAAAGTGTTTTCGGACAACTTCTTCATGTTCATGAATCGCGACTGACATATCCTCGAAAATCACTCACTGTGCCTTGAGTTCTTCACGGAGGTTATGATATACCACTTCACTATCGTATTGTGCTCCCACTCCAGCAAGCACTTTCCGTTCTGCCTCAGGGATACCGAGCCGATCGAATGTCTTCTTGATAGCATCTGGAACATCATCCCATGACTTCTGATCTCCAGCACCTTCTGGTTTCCCGAAATAATAAATACTCTCGAGATCCAGCGCTTCAAGCGATGGTCACCATGTCGGCTTCTTCATAGAACGAAATATCTCCAGCGACTTCAGTCGATGTTCGAGCATCCATTCTGGTTCTTTTCCTGATGCGGATATCTGACGAATGAGTTCATCGCTGAGTCCCATTTTCGCCATCTCGGAATACGCAACAACATCGCTCGTATCGAGTGTCGAACGTGATATATCGCCAAATGCCTTGATGTCGTCTTGTTGTGTAGTCATAATTAGAATCCTCTTTCTCGTACTTCCTGTATCAACTCCTGTCCGCCATGTCGATCTATTGTTCCTGACTTCATGATAATTACCTTGTCGACACTGACCGTATCGAGGAGATGGAAGTTATGAGAAATAACAATACAGATCTTCCCTTCATTGCGCCATGTGTCGATTTTTTTCGAGAGAATATCGAGCGCTCCGATATCGAGCCCAGCGTCGATCTCATCGAGCACAATGCATGTTGGTTCGAGAAGTGCTATCTGAAGCATCTCGATACGGCGTTTTTCTCCACCAGAGAATCCTACATAGAGATCTCTATCGAGAAATACTGGTTCAATACCATATTCTGGAAGAAGTTTCTCCACCATACGACGAAATACGAATCCTGATGGAGCTTTTGATCCTGGATTTTTCTCAGTGAAGTGCTTCGTGTAGATGGTTCGGAGGTATTCGATGAGCCGAATCCCTGGAATCTCTGGAACATTCTGGAATGAGAGATACATACCTGCCTTCGCGATCATATCTGGAGAGAGTCATTGTACAGCACAATCACTATACATAGCATTCCCTCTTGTTACGTATTTCGGATGACCAAAAAGCCCAAAAGCAAGTGATGATTTCCCACTCCCATTCTCCCCGAGAATCGCATAAATATTCCCTGATTCGAAGGTATAATTCAGTTCGCGGATGATAGACTTTTCCCCTACAGATACGGAGAAATCGATGAGTGATAACATGCCGACATAATAAGAATCATTCTCAAAAAATCAAAAGAAAATCCAACAACACAAAACCCCTCCGATAAAGGAGGGGTCAAGTGAGTTGTCAGAATCCAATCCCCGAAGGGAGAGAATTACTTAACGTTCTGAGCAGTAGCAGAAGAAACACCTACGTAGCTCTCAGAAGCTCCAACGTAGTAGACCTTATCCACAGAAACCTGTGTATAGTCACCAGCGATGAAGAGAGGAGCGTTTGTGAGGTATACTTCGAATGTAGTATTACCACCATTCTTCGAAAGTTGTTGTCCAGCAGAAGTGAGACCACTACCAGTAAGAAGAGAGAATGTAGCAGTAAGACCAGCCTGAGTGATACCAGTTCCGGCAGTTGTACCGTTACCTTGAGTACCAGCTACACAGTCCTCAGAAGAACCTTGGTCACGGAGACAGAGAGTTCCGTTGAATGTCGTACTAGTAGAACCAGCAAAACGAGATTGGAACTTCACAGTGATTCCTGTAAGAGTAAGACCTGTATTAGAATCAACATTTGTCACAGTTACGAGATACTTGTTGAGTTCAGAAGTCTTAGATACAGAAACTGTTGGAGGAACAGCACCAAGAGTATACTGCTTGAATGTAAGTCCTGGAAGGTTTACAACAAGACCATTACTGTTAGTATCACGAACCACTGTACCAGTTGAATAAACAAGTTGTACTGTGTCACCGATGTAATCATCGATAGAACCAATGGAAGCAACTACCTTATAGTTTCGAGTTGTATCTTTCGCGATAGTATCATTCATGCTGTTGAATGTAATTTTGTTACCATCAACAGTCGCAGAAGATGAAACCTCGAGACCAGTAGCAACATCATAAAGCTTAACGCTAGATGAGCTTGAAACTACACCTGAAAGAGCAGCACTACCTGTATTTGTAAATTCAATTGTCTGAAGACGAACTGCTTCATTTTGTGCGTATACCGCGAAGCGACCGATTTCTTGGTCAGCAGAAGCAAAGATACGACTAGTAGTAGGAGCTGCGATAGTTGCAGTCTTGATTTCTACAGTAGCAGTATTGACAGTAGTCTTATCACTAGTGAGTGACTTACCAGCACCGATTGTAGCAGTGTTGTTAGAAGAGTCACGAGCATCAGTAAGCTCAATAGTGAATGAAATAGCACCATTAACAAGCTGAGAGCTCTTAAGAGAACCTTCAATAGTAAGTGTAGCAGGATTTGTAGAATCAACTACAAATGAAGGAGAAAGATCAACGTAACCAGCAGCAGGGTTAATAGTAGTAAGTGTTCCAACTTCAGAACCATTTACCTTCACGGAAAGTTGGTTGTTGACGAAGGCATAAATACCAGCTCCTGTAGCAGTACCAGCATCAGTTACACCTGTAAGAGTATTACCAACTGGAGTGATACGAAGACCACGGATAGTAAGAGGAACAGATGATGTGAGCTTACCATTGAAGAGCTTAACATTGTTTGTACCTGGAGCGAGAGTTACATTTGCAGAAGTAAGCTTAGAGAAAGTTACTTCAACATTAGTAAATCCGATTGTTACAGCAGTACCAGGAACAGGATATGTACTTACAGATGTAGAATATCCTGTGGCAACTTCTGTAGCAGATACATCACTTGTAGAGTCAAACTTGAATCCAAGAGTAGTACCAGAAGCAGAGCTTCCATCAACGAGAACATCAGCCTTAATTTCGTAAGTCTGAGTGTTTCCAGATGTGAGAGTATCATTGAGACCTGTTACAGAAAGCTTCTCTGCAGAGAGAGATACTGTACCAACCTCGACACCTCCACGGTAAACCTTAGCATTAGCGAGACGCTTAGTGAAATCTACACCAACGCGAGTGAGTGTAAATCCTTGTGCAACTGTATCACGACCACCAGAAGTAAGCTCAACCTTAACGATAGACTGATTTGTCTTACCAGGAGTAAGAGTACCAGCTGAAGTAGAAAGATTAGCAGTAGTATTGGCAGTTACGTATGAAGTTGTATTTACAAGTCCAAGAGTAATAGGAGCACCAGATACAGTTGATGAACCAGCGTTAACTGAGTCAAGAGTGAATTGGTGTTGGCTATTCTCAGAACCAGAAAGGTTCACAACGATGTCAACATTTACTGAAGTACCAGCAGCAACAGTGAGCGCTGGAGAGAAGTAAACATTACCCTTCTGAGAAGTAGCGTTGTAGTAGTCAGCAGAACTAGAGATGATAACTCCATTCTGAGATGCGCGGATTCCGTTTGATGATACAATTCCATCAGCAGCACCAAGACCAGAACGAGATACCACGAGTGAGCTAACAGTTACAGGAGTAGTACCAGCAGTGAGCTTAACAGTACCAACCTTAACATTAGATGCGTTCTTTGGAACGTATTGAGCTACAGCTGTACCTTCGAGAGCAACTGAAAGGTTTCCAGCTACAGTAACACCTGTATTAGTAACACCTGTATTAGTTCCAGGAGTTCCAGGAGTACCGTCAGTAGGCTCAGTACCTACATCAAGTTGAGCAGCGCAAGATGCGATCTTGAACGCTTCTCCACGAGAAGCAGTAGCATTAGGACGGAAGTATGATGCATCAGCAGCACATCCGATCTCATTGGCACGGTTGATGTATCCAGCGAGGTCACCAAGACCAGCGAGATCCATATAACCAGCGTCAACATCGCTACCAGTTTCACCGAGAGCACCGAGGATCATCTTTACCATCTCTGCACGTGTGACGTTAGCAGTAGGACGGAAAGTAGCAGAAGATGTAGAGACAACACCTGCTTCAGCAAGAGCCTCAACATATCCACAAAGATCACCAAGTGAAGAACCAACGTCAGAATAGACGTCACCAGCACATGAAGTAGCTGTGTAACCACCAAGGTTTGCTACAACCTTAGCGAGTTCTGCACGAGTGACATTATCACCGAGGCGGTAACCAGCCTCAGTAGATTGAGCGGTGATAACACCGTAGTCAGCAAGAGCTTGAGCGTAAGGAGCGAACTCTGAAGCAGCGGCAACAAGCGATGAACTTGTAGTTGCAGCGACGAGAGTCACAACACTTACTGCAGAAGCGAGCTTCGAAAAGAAGTTACTCATAACAGTATATGGGTAAAAAAATAAAGTTGCGGATATCTCCGCATATTAAAAGGGGTGATAATCATGGTCAGTGATTATCGGGGTGATTCTCTGGTCAGGAGAATCGCCTTTCTGCCCGAGAGCAGAGAGGTTAAAGCTTTAACCTCAAGTTATTTGCATAACGAGAGGGAGAAATAGTTGCAAGTTGCTAGATCGTAGTTGCTAGATCAGGAGTCTTTCTAGCAACTAGCTACTTAAAATCTAGTAACTACTTCTCCCTCCCCTCATACAGTGATACCTTGAGAAGACCAGCTGAGAAGGAACAAAAATGATGTTAAAGAACATCAAGCAGGGAATCCCGCGAGAATTACGCCAGCATAATATGAAAATAGGGCTATAAAGTCAAATAAAAGTGCTCTGTCTTCACGATATTTTCACATCGAAAATTTATCATCACAGAATTATGAAAATATGCAATATTTATTGTTTCCCTTTGCAATAGAAGAAAGGATGGGAAAACGGAAAAATAAGTTCCTTTTTTGGAATAAATACTTAAAATGCTCTTGTCACTCGGGAAAAGTGAAGAAAAAATCGATAAATACCGCAGAAAACGTGCATCGGCTCTCAAGCCCGAAATAGAAAACAAGAAAGACCAACATATCAAAAGACAATACAATAACATAAATTCCGGAAGTTTTCAGAGATTTGCCCGATTGACGCGCTTATACTCTGACCCACTATTCATATGTCCCCTATCATATCTTTATTTCTTTCACTTATCGTTGGATCGATACTTGGAGGAGGTGTTACGTATTTTTTCGCAATACAAAAAAATAAAAAAATCGCAGCAAATATCATAAAAGAAGCGGAAGCAAATGGGAAAAAAATAATCGCTCGTGCTGAGGAAACTCGTGATATTGCTCGTCAAGAGATCGAAGAAGCACGCAATGATCTCCGCGATCGCAAACAAAATATCGTCGAAAGTGAGAATCGCCTCGTCGAAAAAGAGTCTCGTCTCGATAAAAAATTCGAAGAAATCGATATAAAACGTGGTGAAATCGCCAAAAAAGAACAAGAGCTCGATGATCATATCCAGAATGCCGACAAGAAATCTCGTGAGATCGAGTCTCGACTTCAGGAAGTTGCGAAACTTTCTCAGGAAGAAGCGAAAGAATTGCTCATGAAATATACAGAAGATCGTTATGAACGAGATATTATCGCGCTCATCGACAAGAAGAAAAAAGATCTCAAATCTCGCGAAGAAGAAGCAGCACGTGAGATTATCATCAAGGCGATTCAGCAATACGCTGGCGAGGTCACTGGTGAGACGACTCAGACACTCGTGACACTCGAGAGTGATGATCTGAAGGGGAAACTCATCGGAAAAGAAGGTCGTAATATCATCGCCTTCGAAAAAGCCACTGGAGTATCACTCATTATCGATGATGCACCAGATACGGTATTTCTCTCGAGTTTCGACCTATTCCGTCGCTATATCGCGAAAAAATCCCTCGAAGACCTCATCGCTGACAAGCGTATCCAACCAGCTCGCATCGAAGAAATCGTCGAAAAAAATCAAGCTGAAGCTGATAAACTCATCTACGACCTCGGCCGAAAAACAGTCGATGAAATGGGAGTTATCGGTATTCCTGATGAGATTCTTCCTCTTATTGGAAAATTTCGCTTCCGTACGAGTTATGGGCAGAATATTCTCATGCACTCGAAGGAGGTTGCTTATATCGCTGAGGCGATTGCGAAGCTCATCGGTGCAGATGCAGCACTCGCGCTCAAGGGAGGACTTCTTCATGATATCGGAAAGGCAATGGATCACGATATCGAAGGAACACATCCAGAAATCGGTGGTCGCATCGCCCGCAAATACGGTCTCGATGAGAAAATCGTGAATATCATCGAGAGCCACCATGATGACGTTCCTCAGATCTGTATCGAATCAAAGATTGTGCAAATTGCCGATGCTATCTCCGCGGTTCGTCCTGGAGCTCGCCGTATGAATGTCGAAGACTATATCAAACGTATCCAAGAGATGGAGAATATTGCCATGAGCTTCTCTGGAGTATCGAAGGCGTATGCTCTCTCTGCTGGACGCGAAGTCCGCGTATTCGTCGATGCCGACACAGTATCTGATCTCGATGCCGAGAAAAAAGCTCAGGAAATCGCAGCACAAATTGAAGCGAACTGTAATTATCCAGGTGAAATCAAAATCAACCTCTACCGCGAAAAACGTGTTGTTCAGTATGCGAAATAGAAGCGATAATTAAAAGTTAAAAATCCAGAAATTCTTAACTTTTAATTTTTAATCTTTAATTTTCTGACATGTATCCCACGATCGAACTTCTCGGCTTCAAAATCTACGTCTTCGGTGTTCTCTTGTCTATAACATGGCTTTTGTTTGTGACTCTTCTTCATCATTTTTCCTGGAAAGAAGGATTCACCCGATCGATTTTCTCTGACAAAACAATCATTTATCTCACTCTCTCGATGTTTTTCTTTTCGAGAGTTTGGTATCTTTTCGCTGAATGGAGAGACGAACAATTCATATTGATGGAGCTCGGAAGAGGAAATTTTCTCACCTTCGCGAAACTCTTCTTTGTACCAGAAAACTATCACTTTTCCCTTTTTTGAGGTATATTTGGATTCTTTCTTGTTTTCTTCTGGAAAACAAAAGATGCCCCACGTGAACGTCTTCGTTATTTTGATGCCGTCACTTGGGCTTTCCTTTTCTCGGCGCTTCTTGGTTATCTTGCAGCACTTCTCGGAGGACAAATATATGGAATTCCTTTCAACTCCTTTTTCTCTATTCTCTATAATCACAAGGAAAGTATCGTAGATCTTCGTTCTCCCGTATTTCCACTTCCCATTTTTTATATTATTTTTACAGGAGGAATTCTTCTCAGTCTCACAAAAATACAGAGAAAAATCCACCAAATTCCTGATGGATTTCTTGGTTTTCTCGGACTCGGACTCTTCTCTGGTATGATTTTTCTCGGGGAATTTCTGAATGGTTCTGAAGATATGTTCGAATCCTATTTCTTTCTGAATCTGAATCAGATTGGGGCACTTATAGGTATTTTTATGAGTCTTCTATGAATATTTCGAAATATAGAGAAAAAAATCTAGTCCACTACCGTGGGCTTTTTTTGAGCTTTTGTTCGAGTTATGTTCTCGGCGATATTGTTGGTGTATCGAGCGGAAAGGACTGGGATTTCTGGATTTTCCTCAGTATATTTCTCCTCTTGATTAGTATGAAGAAGTGGAGGATTCTGGCTGTAACAGGGATAGTTGCCTACATGCTCTGATGGTGATATGGATATTCTACCTATGAACAAACGTTAGAAAAAATCATATTCCTCGAAAAAGAAATTCATCTTTTCGATGATAAAAAGTCCATAATAGGAACCGTCGATTCCAAGATGTTTTCCGCAGAACGAAGCAATACATATCGTCTTATCATCGACAATATCGACAATAGATCGACACAAGAAAACCCAAAATGAATGCGGGATTTATCCATATTTATCGAAATTCCTTCTAATCTCGATATTCAAGAATGAGAACGGATTTCCTTCACGGGAAAAATCAAGGAAAATGTCGAGTTTCCACTTGTTGGATATGCACGTTATGCTTTCTATCAGTGATGATATGGTCACATATTTTTACCTGTTTTTAGTCACATTGATGAGAAGAAATCATGAACAATATTCACAAAAATGCGAGAATATTGGACAACACAATTCCGAAAAAATTTTCCCCAAGATATATCAGGAATTCTGATTGGGATGACGATTGGTGCAGATGAATATCTCGAAAAATGAGTCAAGGATTCTTTTACGAAAAGTGGAATTTCCCATATTCTCATCGTCAGCGGATCGAATATTGCCTTTCTCATCATGTTCGTACTCTTCTTCCTGAAATACATACACATCCAAAAATGGTGAAGAATTATACTGATTGGAGGAATCGTATTATTCTATGGAAGTATTGTCGGATGGGATGTCTCCGTCGTCCGAGCGAGTATCATGGGTGTTCTCTCCTATTTTATTGCTGAATACGGTGGGAAAGCTTCAAGTATAGCTACTCTCGCATTCGCAGGACTCCTACTGACCATATACTCACCTCTTTCCCCTGTCTATGATGCTGGTTTCGGACTTTCTTTCGGTGCAACCATCGGGATTCTCATATTCCATAATCCTCTGAAATCTCTCTGGGAAAAGACACGATTTCCGCAATCTATATTTCCATTTGTTTCCGTCTCTATATGAGCTTCTCTCGGAAGTCTCCCGATCCTCATCTATCACTTCTGAACGATTCCTGTTGGATCTATCGTTATCAATATTTTGATCGCTGCAGTTCTCGGATGGATTCTTTTTACATCGATTCTTTTTGTACCGATTGTGTATATATCACCTCTACTTGCCTACTATTTCTGATATATTATCTATATTCCAGCAAAATACATTATTTTTCTCAGTGATATTTTCCAATATTCTCACACAATCACTATTGGGGAGAATTGGAGAGTGATTATAACGCTTCTTCTTATTGGTGGTTATACTGTTTTCTTTCTGGAGAAAGATGTTCTCTTTCGAGAAGCATCTCGAAAACTAGATTCAGAATAAATCATTCTGTGTGAATTTATCCACTTTTTTTAGATCTGCATCAGCTCATTCGAGGAATTTATCCACTGCTTTCGAAGAAATATTGGTAATAAATCGAGCATATTGAAGTGATTGTGATTCTGGAATAATCACATTTCTCGACACGAAGAAAAAACGGAAAAAGCGTTCCGAAGCAAAAATCGCTGTCTCAATTGTACTTCATGTAAGAAGTGTGGAAAGTTTTTGCGCTGTTATGACAGAATTATCAGTCAAAATCAAATATTTTTCCATGCTATTAATCCAGACACTTATCCATTCTCGAAGGGTCGAATGAATCATTTTTTCATGGAATTCTGTCGGCACATCATAGCGATGAAGTGTCGTGATTCTCATCGCCTTGTCTCATTCTCATAACGACTGAAAAAAGAAAAGCGCTGCATCTGGATAGACTAGAGCCACAAGGGAAAGAATATAGCGAGAAGGGAATCATTCTTCGAGAAGGCGACTTACCACTGGAATAAGCTCTTCATAATAAGGACTTTTGATAAATCGAACAAGGATCTGAAAAAGGGCATCATTATCTCCTTTTGCTTTTTGTTCATCTTTTTGTGTTTTTTGAAGTTGCGATTGTGCTTTTTTTGATGCTTCACGTTGTTTTTCGCTTTTCTCACTCGGTGCTTCGGAAGATCCAGAAAGTCCAGGAGAATCTATGTCTTCAGAGGAATCAATTCCCATAGAGAAAAATTAAGGAATAGGATATGCTTCGCAAAGCGTATGAACTTCTTTTTTGAGTGTCGCGAGATACGCATCATCCGTAGCATTCCTGAGCGCTCGGATAATAATATCCGCTACTTGACGAGCTCCATCTTCTCACATTCCACGAGTCGTTATGGCAGGAGTCCCGAGTCTGATTCCTGATGGATCCATTGGTTTGCGCGGATCGTATGGAATCATATTTTTATTACAAGATATTCCTACTTTTTCCAGAGCTATTTCTGCTTCCTTTCCTGAGAGTCCTATAGAACCAAATACATCGAGCAAAATAATATGATTCTCTGTCCCTCATGATACGACTCTTAAGCCATTTTCCATGAATTCGTCAGACATGGCGATAGAATTGTCAATAACCTGACGTGCGTATACTTTGAACTCTGGTTTTAGAGCTTCACCGAAGGCAATAGCCTTGGCGAGATTCGTATGATCATGTGGTCAGCCCTGAACTCCAGGAAATACGGCGCGAGCAATATCTGGACCATATTTTTCCTTCGACATAATGATGGCGCCACGTGGCCCACGAAGTGTCTTGTGTGTTGTTGTTGTGACGATATCACAATATGGAACAGGATTCTCGAGCACACCTCCAGCGATGAGTCCGGCGATATGTGCAATATCTGCCATGAGAATAGCTCCAACTTCATCTGCAATAGCACGAAACCTTTTCCAATCAAGCGAACGAGAATATGCGGAAAATCCTGCGAGAATCAGTTTTGGCCTATTTTCTCGTGCGAGTCTTTCTACTTCATCCATATCAATTCTTTCTGTTTCCTTATCGAGAAAATATGGAATAATTTCATACATTTTCCCAGAGAAGTTGAGTGGATGTCCATGACTCAAGTGTCCACCTTGATCGAGAGAAAGTCCAAGAATTTTATCACCAGGATTCAAAACTGCGAGAAATACTGCAAGATTCGCAGGAGAACCAGAAAGTGGTTGGATATTCACATATTCCGCTCCAAAAAGTTTCTTGGCACGTTCAATCGCAAGATTCTCTACTTTATCGACGAATTCCTGACCTGCATAGTATCGTTTTCCTGGATATCCTTCAGAATATTTATTGGTAAATATGGAGCCGTTTGCTTCGAGAACTGCTTTCGAGACATAATTCTCACTCGCAATCAGTTCGAGTTCGAATTTTTGTCGTTCTTCTTCGCCAAGAAGAAAACTCAATGCTTCTGGATCTTGCCCAGCAATATATGGATATAACATAGAAGAAAAATTAAGAATTAAGAATAGTAAAAATAATACTTTACTATTCTATTCAGCAATTTGGATTTCCTGTGAAGTACATAATGAGAAAATTAGAATGTAGTATTTTTCATCGATTCGATTGTTTTTGGAACATCACCTTTTGATTTCAGGAGTTCTTGCATCACTTTTTTTGCTCCTTCAAGCTGACGATCATAAGCGTTTTTATAATCTTCATCTTTTAACACAATACTAATATCCGGATGAATACCTTCTTGGTCGATTCATCGATCTTTCGGGGTATACCATCGACCGATTGTGAGCTTCAGGATACTTCCATCCGAGAGTACAAATGGTGATTGTACAGATCATTTTCCATAGGTTTTCTCTCCGATAAGAATCGCTCGTTCATAATCTTGTAATGCTCATGCGACAATCTCCGATGCGGATGCTGAGTATTCATTTATGAGCATTACTATAGGAACTTGAGTATTAGAAAATTTTCATCCGATTGTGTACAATGTCTGATTTTTTCTAGCATCATTTTCTCGAGTAATAACAGCTGCAGTATCGACTGGAAGAACTATGGAAAGAATCTCCACTGCGCTATCGAGAAATCCTCCAGGATTATTCCGAAAATCAAGAATAATTCATTCTGCACCAGAATTGGTAAGATTTTTTAGTGATTTTTCGAATTCTTGTGTCGTATGCTCTCCGAAAAAACCCACTTCCAGATATCCTATTTTTGATCCGGTAAATATTTTTTCCTGTGTTGATGGAATTAAAACAATATCCCGTATAATTTCTACTTTTTGAACGTTTTCATCATCTCATCGAAGATATGAAATAGTTATTTTTGATCATTTTGGTCCACGAATTTTCTGTACCGCTTCATCCGCTGTAAATCAGACCAAGCTTGTTGTATCGACCATAGTAATAATATCCCCGTTTTTTAATCCTCATTTTTCTGCTGGTGAACCTTCGAGAACTTTCTGAATCTTTATTCATTTTGGATTCTCATCTATCACGGCACCAATTCATTCGAAATCTCCTCGAAGAGTATCCGAAAAATCTGTTGCTTCTTTTGGTGGAAAATACGAACTGTGTTTATCTCAAAGTGATGATACGAGAGAGGTTATCATTCCATTCTCAATTTCGTCTTTTGTTTTCTCAGAAAAATGATAATATTCAGTCTGAATAAGTTTTTTTGCTTCTTGAATTTTTTTGGAATCAAAAATAGAATTTCATGAACCTTGGGAAAGAGATCATGATATTATTTGAGAAAATGAAGAAGTAATTATATTATTTGGTTCTGTTGGTATTTTTGCAATATAAAACCCAAAAAAAATACCAGAGAAAAATAAAAATACTAATGCGATGTGTTTTTGTGAAAAAATCATGAAAAGAAATGTGCAAAAGAATTTATGTGGCTTAGTGTAGGAAAATCTCTGAAAAATACAAATCAATATATTTTCCATTTTCACAATAATATTTTTGTGAAAAACTTTTCTATTATCGTTTATTTATCGTCAAAAAATATAAATTTTATTATACTGATGTGAAAAACTTTTATTCTTATTTCTTCTTATTAAAATAAATAAGAATTTTATATAAAGAGATAATAGGTATTAATAAATAATAAATATATAGAAAATAGAATTCTAAAAGCATTTGTAAAAAGAAAAAAAGCATATACAATTCTCTCATTCAAAGAACTATGTGAACTCTTATTTTTCATTCTCGAAAAGAAAAAGAAATTTTTCTCAAAGAAATAATTCAAAAACTTTCTATAACACAACCAGAAAAAGATATTTATTTTATTTGTATTGAAATTCTTGAAGAAGATGCTTTTGAAGATTTTTTCGAAAAAATCTCAAATAAAATTCCAGAAGATGCTTTCGGAAAAAATAAACATGAACTTCTTAACCTTATTTCTTTGTAAATTATGCAGTATAAAGCTACATGTACAAAATGAAATCAAAAATTAATACTTTCACTTCAAGCGAATAATATTGACGAAGCTCGATCTATACTTCATGGACAGGGTTATTCTATTATGGATATTCAAGAATTTACCCAAGTAGAATCTTGAAATCTCAATTTTTTTTATTTTGATGCGAATGTAAATGGTCTCATAAAAACAGGAAAAATTCAATCGAATGATATATTTAAAGCATATAAAAAACTCGTCGAAGATCTTAATTATAATATAATTTATATTTATACATCTGAAGGAATGAATGAGGAACAAAAAAAACTCATTACCTCCAAAGTAAAAGACGGATATCATCTCTATCAACAAAGTATTGGTATCGAAAAAGATAATACAAAAATAAAAACTGAAAAAGAAGAAGATCTCATAGGAATATCACCACAAGTACTCAAAGAAATTGCTCAATATAACGAAATTATTGATTCTACTGTTGAAAAAATCCATAATCTTTCTATAAAATATCACAATACAATTACCCCTGAGAAAAAGAAACAATTAGAAGAATTGGAAATGAATCTTGTTCAAGCAAAATGAATGTCGAATCTCGGACGTCTCAGAAATATTATCGAACAATGATTGACTCTCATTGGTTGACTCGAAAAATGATTGATCCAATGATGAATGGAATGAGAAAAGAAAAGACTGCTCGAAGAAACAAATGATCTTCTTAAACAAGTTGGTTCTTCGAATCGAATCGATGTAACAGGAGATGATGATATCGGAAAAAAAATTACACAATTTTTCGAAAAAATCCAAAAAAAACAAGAGGAAAAACCTCAAGAAGAACAAAAGAAAAAAATAGACACCAATTCATTTATTTTTTATCGAAATCTTCGAGAACTCAATATCTATAAAGAAAATATGAGAGCAACACAAATAAAAATTGTGAAGGCTTTATTTTCATTTCAATTTAGAGATTTAAAACGTCTCCTCCTCAAAAGAAAACTTCTCTCACAAAATATTACTATTATCGACAATCGCATCCATAATAGGAATATTTCCTATACAAAAGTAGTAAAATGAGCTCAATATTATTTTAATCTTACTTTTTTATTTTTCGAAAAAACAGCAGATATTCTTCTTTATACCCTTTTTCTCTACACACTTACTTATATTACTCTCACATCTCTTAATTCATTCAATATTATACATATCACTATTGAATCGCGATTCTTTTTTTATATTACACTTATTTCAGTTGTTACTTTTTCTTTTTCATTTATACGATCGCTTTTTTCGATTGTTTTGATGCATGCATTTTTATTAGTGATGTTTATTTTTCTTTCAGTGAATTTCTAGATAATGTATAGTATTATTATCGGCATTCATGCTTTATTTGTTCTTATATCACATTTTCTTGGATATAGGATTTTCGAGTGAATTTTTCTTCTTTTAGGTATTTTCTTTCTTTTTTATTTTTCTCCACTTTTTTTTCTCGATGAGACCATTTCATGAAAAAATACTGAAAAAAAAGAATTTGGGTTGAAACAATTTTTCGAAAAAATCTCACCGAAAGACTCTCTTTTTCTTCCTTTATTGCTTTTATATATTGCTGTGTATGGCTTTGTAATTTCTGCTTTTTGAACCATTGATTCATTTCTCTCGATTCATAGTATTTTATCGATTGGGATTTTTCTTATTCTTTTTGGTTATATTCTGAGTTTTGATTGGAAAAATGATATTTTTTTTGAAGTATTTCAATTTCATACATATATTGCTTTTATTTCGAGTATTCTTTTCGGAATTCTCTTTTTTATAGAATATTCATATACCTCTTTTTTATTTTTTCTTCTTACCTTTTTTAGTAGTATCGCTGGTATATTTTTTCTCTCTTTCTCACGAAAAATCCATTCTCTCTATACTTCACTTCTTCTCACGACTTTTATTTCGAGTATTTTTATTTTCATTCAGTATTTCTTTCATTTCAACCCACTTTTTCTTCTTATTTTTCTAGTAGTTTTGATGGGGATTAGTATGTTTGAATATCTTCCGAAAATAGAGATTTTCGCACATCAAAAAGAAATTATTCGATATTTTTCCTTGATTATTATTATCCTTTCTCTTCCTGTTCTTTTTTTTCTTGCATTTTCTACACTGACAATTCCTTTTTTTCTTCTGCTTTGTGTGATGGGTTTCTTTTTCTCGATTCATATCCGATATTCGAATTATATCGCATATGGAATTGGATTAGCAATTATTTATTTTTTGTATTCTCTATTTTTCTTTTCTCTTCTTTCATCCGGATCGATTATTTCCGTATTATTGTTTATATTTTTTCTTCCATTTCTTCTGATTGGTATTACGTATTTTTGGGAAGAGCGTTTCGAATATGACTTTCCGATTCTACATTATTCTGCTATAGGTTTTAGTGGAATATACTTTCTGTATTCTATCTTTTTTATTGGTTGGTGAAATAATTTCTTATTTATGATTTCCTCGGGAATATTTTGTCTTGCGATCCTCTTTTTCATGAGCTTTTTCCGTTTCCGAAAATAATACTTTTTTCTTATGTCTGAACTTATTTCCCTCAAAAAATTCCGATCCGATTATCGAGTCTCTGACTTTCAGATTCCACAGACAAAACTCTGTTTTCAGATTTTCGAATGATATACGATAGTTCGAGCAGAACTTCAGGTTCTTCGAACCAATTCCGAAGCTCGAGAACTTATTCTTGATGGTGAAAATCTGGAATTTATTTCTTGTACCATTAATAATCAAGAAGTTGATACAACAACTCTCAAAATCACAGAACATTCTCTCTCAATTCCATGGATATATGGCGATGAATGTATGATTCAGATTCAGAATAAAATCTATCCAGAAAAAAATACATTTCTGGAATGACTCTATTATGCGAGCGGATTTTATTGTACTCAGAATGAACCCATGGGATTTCGGCATATCACCTATTTTCTCGATCGGCCTGATGTGATGAGTATTTTCCAGGTGCGTATCGAAGGTGAGAAAAAATATCCACTTCTTCTCTCGAATGGGAATAAAATCGCTTCAGGGGAACTCGAAAATAATCGACATTTTGTCGAATGGTCAGATCCATTCCGTAAGCCGACCTATCTTTTTGCTCTGGTGTGCGCGGATCTCGAAGAAATCCATGACACATATACCACTGGTTCTGGCAAAATGGTTGATCTCTATGTCTATGTCGATCATGGAAAGGGAAAAGATGCCCTCTGGGCAATGGAATCCCTGAAACGCGCGATGAAATGGGATGAAGTCCGATATGGACGAGAATATGATCTCAATGTATTCCATATCGTTGCGACGGATAGCTTCAATATGGGAGCGATGGAAAATAAGAGTCTCAATATTTTCAATACCATCTATATTCGTGCGAACGATCGAACATCGACCGATAAGGATTTTATTGATGTAGAAGCGGTGATCGGACATGAATATTTCCATAACTGGACAGGGAATCGCATCACGTGTCGTGATTGGTTCCAGTTGACGCTGAAGGAAGGACTGACTGTATTTCGTGATCAGAATTTCTCTGCTGATATGCACTCTGAACTCACCCAGAGAATCGTTGATATCGAGTTGCTTCGAGAATTCCAGTTCGCCGAAGATAAAGGAAAAACCGCTCATCCGATTCAGCCAGATTCGTATGTCGAAATGAATAACTTCTATACTGCAACCGTGTATGACAAAGGTGCAGAAGTAATTCGTATGATGGAATCGATGGTCGGCCGTGAAAAATTCCGAGAAGGAATGGATCTCTATTTTGCTCGCCATGATGGACAGGCGGTGACAACCGTTGATTTTGTACGGGCAATTTCTGATGGTTCGGGTATGGATTTCTCCGAATTCGAGAAATCTTGGTACCATCAACCAAGAACTCCAGAAATTAGTGTGAAGACGGAATATGATATAAATCAGCAGACTTTCACCCTTCATATTGCTCAAAAATCGCTCACTTCTCCAGAAGGTGAAACACTGAAACCTTGGTATATCCCCCTTTTTATTGCACTCTTTGATCCTGATTCAAAACAAGAATTCCCACTTCAACTCCAGAATCCGGAATGACAGAATCTGCTCGAAAAATGAGCAATTCTTCTCACGCAAGAGAGTCAATCATTCACTTTTTCCAATATCACTTCTGAACCAGTTGTTTCTCTGAATCGTGGGTTTCGGGCTCCTGTTATAATCGAGAGTTCTGATGTAGATTATCGGTTTCTGAGTCTCTATGAGACCAATGGGATTTCTCGATATGATGCCTGGAAGCAGTATTCTATAGAAGCACTCCGTACATTTATCCAGAAGAATTATATCGATGCAGAATATATTACGACGTTTCAGACAATTCTCGAAGAATTACCAGAAGATACACTCTATCATTCACTTCTCTTGAATTTTCGGAATATTACCTCTCTTTTGAATGTTTTTGCACCAATAAATCCTATATTGCTCTCAGAAAAACGTTCTGAATTTCTCAAAAATATTGGAACAAATACGCAGATCCAATCGCTTCTTTTCTCAAAGTTCGAGAAAGAATACAATGAATATATGCAAACAGAAGAAACCATTGATGATGAGAGTATAAAAAAACGAGCCTATATTTCGAGTATAGCGCTTCTGATGAGTGAATTCTGAATATCGACACGCGAGATAGAAGAAAAACTCATCAAATCAACAAAAATGACCCTTAATCTCGCTGGATGGAAGTCTCGAATTGCGAGAGATGCTGAAATATGAATTGCTGAACTCAAAAATTGGATGCGGGTGAATGGATTTTTCGATGATCTTCTGATGCGGATGAAGTATTTTTCTCTCATTTCTCAGGTTTCATCGCCCGTGTTCGTGGATATTCTCAATTCAGAAATAGAGAGCGAATATTTTGACTACAAGGTTCCGAATCTTGTACGATCACTTATCGGATGAGTGACGAAAAGTTTTCACTTTTTTCATAAGGATGATGCTGAAGGTTATAGATTCTTCGCAGAGCAGATTCGAAAAATCGATATGGTGAATACCCAAATTGCTGCTCGTCTTGTGAAGTCATTCACTTCCTATGAGCTTGTCGATGAAGTGTCAAAATCTCGCATGAAACCCTCTATTGAGTGACTACTTCATGATCCAAAAATCTCTGCAGGAGTGAAGGAAATTCTCGAAAAAGTAATATCTTAAAATTTAAAGTATTTTCGATGTTTCGATGAATTTTTCACATTCTCAAGAGTATATTTGTCGATGAAAATGACAGAGTAGAGCCTGTTATACAAGTGAAAGTCATCACGGAACATTATAAAAAGGATTTGGGAAAATGTTTTCTCGACGAAATCTGGATTGCAAGTGAATACAAAAAAACGAAAAATGTTATTGAGCAATATAAATATCAGTCAGATCGAGATATTTCGGATGTTTTAGTGCAGTATTATCTTCAGATTTTTGAGCAGAATAGACAGTATTTCTCAGAAGAGGAGCATTGGTGTATTGTTCCAGCGCCGATGCACTGGAGTCGATATTTGATCCGATGATTCGATCATATGAATTTTCTCGCTCAGAGATTATCGGAAGAGATGCATGTTCCGTATAAAAACATTCTACAAACATCATATCGTCCAAGACAATCAAAACTAAAACGCACATCTCGTCTTGCAAATAAAACAAATGCTTTTAGAATACGAAATGGTTTTTCCGAAATCCCAGAAAATATTATTTTTATAGATGATGTTATCTCATCAGGTTCCACAGCGAATCACTGTGCTGAAGTTCTCAAAAAAGAATGAGCCCATAGAATAATCGGATGGTTTATTGCTTCTAACAACTAATTATGTCTGAAAATATCGAAATTATTGGTGCACGTACACATAATCTGAAGAATGTCAGTGTGACGATTCCGAAGAATTCTCTTGTCGTCATGACGGGAGTTTCTGGATCTGGAAAATCTTCACTTGCCTTCGATACTCTGTACGCGGAGTGACAAAAAAGATACCTAGAAAGCCTGTCGACTTATGCTCGTATGATTGTTTCAGAATGATCCAATGAGACGCGTGTAGATGAGATTCGTGGACTCTCGCCAACGATCGCCATCAATCAAAAAACCGTGTCGAACAATCCACGTTCCACCGTCGGGACAATTACCGAAATATATGATTATTACCGTCTTCTCTATACGACGATAGGGAAATCATATTGTCCGAATCATCCACATATTCTTCTCAAAAAACATACCCTTCGAGACGTTGTCGATACTCTGTCGAAGTATGTCGAAGGTGAAAAGATTCATATCTGTATTCCTATTGATTCACATAGGGAATTTTCTACCCTTTCAGAAGTGTCGAAGTATGTAGCTGATATAGGATTTGTGAGGTTTCAGATCGGAGATATTATCTATTCTGTGGCTGATACATTTGCAGACGAGAAGTATATTGATAGTGGTTATATAGTGATTGATAGGCTTGTCGTAAAAACAGAAGAGGAAGAAAAGCCATTCTTCGACACTCGATTCAAGGATTCTGTGAGTCTTGCTTTCCAGAAGGGAGAAGGAAGAATGAGTCTTTATAGTCTGGATAAAAAAGAACGGATTGATTTTTTTGAACAGGCATCATGTCCTATTTGTAATTTTTCTGTCGAAAATTTGTCGATTTCGAATTTTTCTTTCAATTCACATCATGGAGCCTGTCCAGATTGTCATGGACTTGGAAGCTATACGACTTTTCGAGAAGAAGATATTGTGAATCCTCGGCTTTCACTCGCAGAAGGAGCACTTCTTCCGTGGTCAGCGCATCCATACTATATCGCTGTACTTGAAGCAGTCTGCGAAAAACATAATATTGATATTCATGCGATGTATGGAGATCTCTCCAAAAAAGATCGTGAAAAAATTCTCTATGGTGTTCCATGAACATTTGAGCTTTCCTATGTGTCGAAAATAGATGAAGAGCGGACTCATAAATCAAAATACGAGTGACTTATTCCGAATCTAGAACGTCGCTATCGAGAATCAGATCTTGCCAATGATGCATTTTTCAAACGAATCTCTCAGTTTGCTACAGAGCAAATTTGTCGAACTTGTGGTGGTTTTCGACTCAAGAAAGAATATCTTTCGGTATTGGTATGAGGAAAAAATATTGGCGAACTTACCTCACTTTCTGTCGAACAATCACGAACATTTTTTGATACTCTTTCTTTTACCAAAGAGGAAAAGCAGATTGTCGAAGGAATACTGAAAAATATCACAGAACGATTGGAATTTCTCTCTGGTGTTTGACTGGATTATGTGACACTCGCACGTCGTGCCAACACACTTTCTGGTGGAGAGTCTCAGCGTATTCGTCTCGCAACACAGATAGGAACTCGCTTGGAAGGCATTATTTATGTTCTCGATGAGCCTTCCATCGGACTACATCCGCGAGACAATGAGATGCTTATCAAGAATCTCAAGCGATTGGCACGTATTGGAAATAGTGTTATTGTTGTCGAACATGATGAAGATATCATGCAAGAAAGCGATTATATCATCGATATTGGTCCGCATGCTTGAGTCCATGGTGGGGAAGTCATTTTTTCTGGCACATATTCTGAGATTTTGTCTGATAAAAATTCTGAAACAGGGCAATACCTCGCATGAAAAAAGCATATTCTTCGACAGCATTTTGTAAACAAAAAACCTTCTGAGTTTATTTCTATTCTTGGTGCAGAAGAAAATAACCTCAAGAATATCAATGTTCGTATTCCTCTTCAGTGTCTCACAGTGGTGACAGGAGTTTCTGGTTCTGGGAAATCATCGCTTATTGTCGATATATTGTCGAACAAAATCATGGAACATTTTCATGGAAGTGCTGTTACGATCGGGAAACATCGATCTATAGAAGGACTCGAAAATATCGACAAGGCAATTATTATCGACCAATCCCCTATCGGAAAAACTCCGCATTCCAATATCGCCACTTATACGGGTGTATTTACCTATATCCGTGAAGTATTCGCTGCTTCTCATGATGCTCAGAAGCGTGGATATGGTCCAGGACGGTTTTCGTTCAATACAAAATGAGGGCGTTGTGATGTGTGTGAAGGTTCCGGAGTGAAAAAAATTGAGATGCATTTTCTCCCTGATGTGTATGTAGAATGTGAGACTTGTAGTGGAACACGATACAATGCAGAGACTCTGGATGTGAAGTTCAAGGGGAAAAATATTGCTGAAGTCCTGGATATGACTATTGACGAAGCAGTTTGATTTTTCGTAGCATTTCCTCGTATTGCTCGAGTACTTGATGTACTTCAAGATGTTGGACTCGGATATATCAAACTCTGACAGTCAGCACCAACACTTTCAGGATGAGAAGCGCAGCGTATCAAGCTCGCATTCGATCTTGCCAAAAGATCGACAGGAAAGACACTCTATATTCTCGATGAGCCAACGACCGGACTCCATTTTTCTGATGTTCAGAAATTGCTCGACATTCTCGACAAACTCGTAGGAAAAGGGAATAGTGTCATTGTTATCGAACATAATCTCGATATTATCGCTAATGCTGATGCGATTATCGACATCGGTCCAGAATGATGAGATCGATGAGGAAATCTCGTATTTGCTTGACCACGTGAAAAACTCCTCGATGTCGAGGAGTCGTATACAGCGAGAGCGCTCAAGAAGTATATGAAACAAAAGAAGTAGTCGTCTAGACTGCCCAGACGAGCCAGATTCCGATAACAAGTCACAAGAGTAGGACAAACTGAATAGCAAAGATGCTACGCTTCATACTTCGCACCATCTTGTTCGTTCCAGATGGACAGCCAATGAGTGTCAGTCACTTGAATATCGCCATCCAACCAAAGAGTGTCACCGCTCCTTCTCAGTTCATCGTCCACACATTGTGGAGGATTACGGAGATGAGTCCGAACATGAGAGCCAAGAATCCTGCTAACATAACAAACACTCTATTTTCCGCAAGAGTGAACATTTCCATGAGAAATGCTTTTCCTCGGATGAGGAATAGGGCGGTCGTGACGATAAGGAACCATCCCCAAAATTGAGCCAAAACAACAGAAGTTTCCATAAGAGTAAAAATTATAGAGTAAACTTTTTGTTTTCGGATGTGTATGGGTTAAGAAATAGGTGGTG
Source organism: Candidatus Gracilibacteria bacterium (assembly GCA_028687475.1). Lineage (NCBI taxonomy): Bacteria > Candidatus Altimarinota > Candidatus Altimarinota bacterium. Next base: position 49,208 of record JAQUAB010000004.1, read on the forward strand.
TAATTATAGGCGAATAGGGCGAGGGTGCAAGAAAAATCCTCAGAGTTGAGGATTTATAGAGTTTAAAATGCTAGAATTATTGATTACTATCGTCTGATGATTGATATGATTTCTCAAACCATCCTTGGAGAGAATAGAATGAGTATAATTCAAAGGAATAAAAAATTGCCTGAAATATTTATCATTCCGTAAAGAATAATAAGAACAATAATTCCCATCATCCCTAATTGAATTCTTCAGTTTGGCAACCAATTTTTCATAAGCGTTCATGATATTTCTGCTGCCATTTTTTCAAGTCTTTCCTTTTCTTCAAATGTAGTACTTTTATCATTGAGCATAAGGCTTATTTCTTTCAACGTCTTTTCAAGGTCAGTACGAGTTTTATTCATAAATTTAAATAAAAACTAAAAGAAAGCGTTATCAATCAGATACTAATGCCCCAACATGAGTATATCCTCATGCACGCTATTGGCTGCCAGACATCCTTCCGCAGCACTCATAATTGTTTGTCGAAATTTATTGGAGTTGGTTGTCACATCTCCTGCTGCATAGAGTCACTTCACTGTTGTCTCTTGGCGCTTGTCGACGATGAGAGTGCCATCCGTATCTTTTTCAGGAGAGAGATTGTCGACAATCCTCGTGAATGGTGTCGATCCAATGGCGACAAATACTCCATCGAGTGGGAGGATAGAGTCATCCTGTAACTTGAGTCCTGTGACACCCATCATACCTCCGATGACTTCCTTGGCTTGGGTATTCATATGTATGGTGATGTTGCTTTTTGCTTTTGCTTTCTCGACCCAAATATTTTCTGCACGAATTTTGTCGGATCGAACGAGAATATGAACTTCCTTCGCGATCTCAGCAAGATAGAGAGCTTCAGTGATAGCAGTATTTCCAGCTCCGACGACAGCGACTGTGAGTCATTTATAGAAATTCCCATCGCACGTAGCACAATAGGATACCCCTTGTCCGTAGAATTCTTTTTCTCCAGGAACTCCGAGCATTTTGTACTCATTTCCTGTGGCGAGGATGATACGACGAGCCTCGAATGTTTTTCCTGTCATAGTCGTAACCGCGAACATATCTTCGCCAATCTTCGACACTTCTTCGACACGATCTTGGAGCAGTTCTGACCCTGCACTTTCGGCATGTTGACGGAAATTCTTCATGATTTCGCCACCTGGAGCAGATAGCGTTCCAGGATAATTTTCGACACAATGAGACGTGGCGAGCGCGCCGCCTGGCATCTCACCAATTATGAGATTGGAGAGCTTGTATCGGCTGGCGTACATACCTGCAGGGAGCCCAGCAGAACCAGCACCGATGATGATAACGTCGTACATAAAAGAAATGAAAATAGGTTAGTAATGAGAATTTGTCTCATTATATAAATTTCTCGAAAAATGCAAATAAATAGCTTTAAAACAGAACTTATCTAAACACGGGTTTCGTGCGATTTTCGATATTCTTGGATTACATTATTGATTCGTCGAGCGCTCTCAATTGGATCTGGAGCATATTTGATGACCATATTGGAAGTCTCGCTGGCTGTATGAATATGGACTTCTCCGAAACCAAATATTGTCTGAAATATGCCAGCTGTATGTGCGTTGACTTCTTGGACTCGATCGAGAGAACATTCGCTCACAGAACGCGCAAGTGCGGAAATCTGATCAATGCCAATAACCCGAGAATCTGTGATAATAAAAATATCCAGTTCATCGTTTATCCAATCCAGTAGAATAAAAGTCAGAAAAACAATCCAATAGAGAGAAATTCCTCACCAATACAATCCACTTCCGAAAAGATCAATGATAGGGGTTTGATAGTTCAATAAAATGGCTGATGATGCAAAAAGTGCCACAAAATATAAAAAGTGAAAAATCAGAATAATCCAGTGTCGATGAAGCGTGAGGAGAATATGTTCGTTTTCTCTTAGGAGCGAGACGTGTTCTTTGTTGAGCATGTGATATGAGGTTCCTTGAGATAAAAAGGTATAAGCGTCTTTGTAGGAGAAAGGTGTGAAAAGATTTTCCCAAGCTTTTCCCAATCTTCCGCATATTCTATCAAAACTTTCTTGTCTGTAAAATCATTTTGGCTTCCATAGCCTTCATATATTCCTGGTGGAAGATTCTTTCGTGGTACGTGCTGAGAATTTCACTGGTCGTTTCGAATTATATATTCTTCATTATTTGCTTGAATAATAGGAATATTTTTCTCAATGAGTTGGAAAAAATGACATCATTTCACAATAATTCATCGACTGAGAATGAGTGATGAGAGCGTGAGGGTGATAATCCGCATTCGGGTAAATGCTCAAGGTCACAGTATTACCCAAAATTCATCAATATTATGAGCTTCCATAAAAGTCATAATTGTATCAGGAAAAGTCGAGAAGTCATCTCATTTCGGAATAGAAAAAGAATCTAGAAGTCTGTCTCATTCCAGAAAAAAACATTCAATATTAGATCGAAGGGGATTGATATAGAGGACACGCATAAGAAATAGAATTAATTGCCTCGATATGAGAGCGCTTCAAGAATATGTGGAACTTCGACATAAGATGATCACTCTATATCAGCTATAGTACGGGCAACGCGAAGAATTCGATAGAAAACACGTGTCGAAAGATGCAATTTTTCTGTCGATGATATGGCGATCTTCTTCGCCTCTTCTTTTATAGATCAGTACTTCTCTATGTCGACGTTCGACATTTCCGCATTTCTATGGAGCTTTGTTCCTGAGAATCGTTCTTTCTGAATACTGCGAGCGTGTTCGACTATTTTTCTGAGTTCTTCGGTGGTCTGATTCTCAGATTTTCTCTCGAGTTCGCCGACCTTTATGCGAGGAACCTGGATGAATATATCGACACGATCCAGAATCGGTCATGATAGACGAGAACGATAGCGTTCTATAGTGTGAGACGAACAGATACATTCTTTCTCAGGATCACCCATATAACCACATGGACAAGGATTCATCGCTCCCACAAGCGAAAAACGGGAAGGATAACGACAACTCATATTGACACGGTTGATCGTTATTTCGCCATCTTCGAGTGGTTGGCGAAGTGTCTCGAGAATATGTTTGTCGAACTCGAGGAATTCATCGAGAAAAAGAACTCACTTATGTGCAAGAGAAATTTCTCCTGGTCTTGAATCTCTTCCACCACCAATGATAGATGCTTCACTCGCAGTATGGTGAATGATTCGGAATGGACGCTCAGTCACAAGTGGCATATCTTTCGAGAGAAGTCCAGCAACAGAATATATCTTTGACAACTCAATCTGCTCCTCCGTATCCATAGAAGGAAGGATTCCTGCAAGCGCTTTGGCGAGCATGGTTTTCCCTGATCCAGGAGGTCATTGCATCAGGATATTGTGTCCACCAGCAGCAGCAATGAGAAGCGCTCGTTTCGCTTGTTCTTGTCCATGGATCGACACAAAATCGACAACCATATGGGTTCGTGGAGCCTCATTGATATCGAGCTTCGGACGAGGTACAATCTCTTGCTCTCAGGAGAGCATCTTGACCGCTTCATCGAGTGTAGAAATCCCGATGACATCAATATCCGGAATAACAGAAGCCTCTTCGATATTTGCTATCGGGAGAAATATTCGCTTCATTCCCATCTCGCGTGCGAGTATTGTCGCTGGGAGAGCTCACTGAATACTTCTCACATTTCCATCGAGCGCGAGTTCCCCGAGAAAAAGGGAAGTTTTTATAATTGTATCATCAAACTCACATTCTTTCCCGAGAATTCCGAGAGCAATCGGAAGATCGTAGATGGGTCATTTTTTCTTGATATCTGCTGGTGCAAGATTGACGGTGATGCGACTTCCACCCGGGAAACTATATCCAGCATTTTTGATAGCGCTTCTCACGCGTTCCCGACTCTCCTGAATAGCGGTATCACCGAGTCATACGATGGTGAATTGTCCAATGCCCATCACTACATCGACCTCTACTTCGATCAGATTTCCATGAATTCCATAAATGGATGCAGAAAAGAGTTTTTGCATAACAAAAATATTGAAAATATATATTTATCCTAGTCATGAATTTTGAAAAAACAAAGGTTTTCCATATTTTCTCTTGTTGTAAAGTGAAAATATGTCCGAATATTTGGTGATGTTCTCCTTTTTTGGTACTATACAAAGGTGAAACTTCCCAATATAAAACAGAAACATATGCGTTTGTATTCCATAATTCTTGGTTGTATTCTTTTTCTCTTGAAAATAGAGTCTTCTTTTGCTATTGTAACTCGTCCAGCAACAGCATCAGAAAAAGAATCTTCAGGATTTTTTTCCGATTTTTCCACTTCTTTTGGAAGTTTTTTATCCATCGTTTGGAACTTTCTTCTTTTTGTTTTGATTGTATGGTTTCTGATCAAGGTGATGCGCATGACATATGAAGTGCTCATGGCGAATCGACTTGTCTATCTCAAAGTTACTCTTCCTCGTGCTGATTCCAAACTCGACAAAGAAAAAGAAACAAAAAAAGATTTCAAAGAAAAAGTGGGAATCATGTCCGTCTTCTACAAGAGTGTACATAATCTCACGCAATCGAGCGCTTGGGATACGGTGATGAATGTGATTTTTCGCCATGCCAAAATTTCCCTAGAGATTATGTATCACGATGGTATGGTACATTTCTATGTTATTGGCTACAGAGAACACGTTGCGCTTGTGATTCAGCAAATCACTTCGAATTATCCGGATGCGGAAGTCAAACTCATCAATAAGAAGGATTTTCCAGAAATTAAACCACTTGGTTTCACACTTCAGGCCGCGACAGTAGGCAAAAATACAGATGACGTTTTCCCGATTAAGACATATAAATATTTCGAAGATGATCCACTTTCGACATTTACGAACAATTTTGGTTCACTCAAGAAAACGGATATCGCTAGTATACAGTTTGTCGTGAAACCTCTGGGACATCGTTGGAATCGAAAAGCAAAAAAAGCAGCCTGATTGCTTGCAAAATGAGAGTATAAAAAATGAATAAAATCAGGACTTTTTATGACGATTATCAAAGGAATTCTTGCTCCAATTTCTTGGCTTCTGTACCGGTTTATCAAAAATGAAGCAGATCCATCATCTATGGCGCCATGAGCATCGAGCGGTGATGCTTATAAGATATTCAATCAAGCAGAAACAGAATCACAGAAAATGGTGGGGGAAAGTGCGGGCCAGCCTGGTTTTGAATGTTCTATTCGGATTCTAGTCGCGTCTGATACGAGCGCATCAGCAAAGAATGCGCTTTCGAGTCTTGTGGCTGCAACCAATGTCTTCACTGACGAGTATAATAATCAGCTCGACAATCCACAGATGATGGAAGATCCACTTCGTTTTTTCTTTACACCAATTCGTTATTTCGCGTATCAGTATAGATTGCTCGGTGTACTTCAGAGCGTGAGTCGATTTTCTTGTGATGAGATGTCGACTATGTTTCATTTTCCAGATATCAACTACAACAAGTCACCGATTATTTCGTGGCTCGAATACAAGATGCTGGCTCCTCCAGCGAATCTGAAATTTCCGAAAGAACCATTGATTCTGAAGGATTATAAACGGGATAAAGATGGGAATATCTATACGGATGATGGTTCGCTTCTCCGTGTGGATAAAAATAAAAATCTCTATCGTGATGAAAATAAAGATCTGGAGCTTGTCGGAGGCATGAAAGTAAGTGTCTACAAAGATGGTGAAAATATCGGAAAGCCGATTGATGCGGGGAAAACGCCAATTCAGATTGATGAACATCGAAAGATGCAAGGATTTCCACTCTACAAGGATGGAGTTCTGATGGGATGGAATGAATATCGCAACAATAAGACACCGATCTATTTCATGAAAAAAGATCGAGGACGACACCAATATATTATCGGTAAATCCGGTTGAGGTAAGTCGGTATTTATCGGTTATCTCGCGCGTCAGGATCTCTGGAATGGTGATGGGCTCTGTGTGATTGATCCACATGGTGATCTCGTTGAAGATGTTGTCGCTTTTACACCAAAAGAACGTGCAAAAGACATGATTGTTTTTGATCCAGCAGATTACGAACGTCCAATGGGACTCAATATGCTCGATATTATTGCAACCGATCCAGCTCTTCGTGGTATCGAAAAAGACCGTGCTGCGCTGGATGCAACTTCTATTTTCATCAAGATGTATGGTGATGAGATTTTCGGGCCACGCATTCAGCATTATTTCCGTAATGGATGTCTCACACTCATGGATGATGAAGACGAATGAGGAACGCTGATTGATGTTCCACGACTTTTCACGGATGAAGCATTCATGAAGTACAAGACTTCGAAAATCAAGAATGTGATGGTGAAATCCTTTTGGGAACATGAATATGCTCAGACCGGAGATCGAGAAAAACAAGAGATGATTCCATTTTTCTCAGCAAAATTCGGACCATTCATCACGAATACGACGATGCGTAATATCATCGGTCAGACAAAATCTGCCTTCAATCTTCGCCAAGTGATGGATGAACAAAAAGTACTCATGGTGAATCTCTCGAAGTGACGAATCGGAGATCTCAATGCACAACTTCTAGGTCTGATCATGGTATCGAAAATCAATATGGCAGCGATGAGTCGTGCCGATATGCCAGAAGATCAACGTAAGGATTTTTATCTCTATGTGGATGAATTCCAGAATTTCGCCACAGACACATTCGGAGAAATCCTTTCTGAAGCTCGAAAATATCGACTCGCGCTCATCATGGCACACCAATTCATCGCACAGATTGGTGGCTCGGGAGATAAATATGGAAAAGGAGGAGGGAAGCCATCTATCAAAGATGCAGTATTCGGAAATGCAGGTACAATTATGTCATTCAAGGTGGGGGCAGAAGATGCTGAATATCTCGAAAAAGAGTATGCACCACTCCTCTCGCAACAGGATATTATCGGTATTGCGAACTTCACGACGTATTGCAAACTCAATATCGACAATGCATCGACTCGACCGTTCGATCTTAAGACTATTTGGGATAATACATACAAAAATCCTGAAGTCTCAAAAATCATCAAAGAATATTCTCGCAAGATGTATGGTCGAAAAAAAGAATATGTCGATATGGAAATCGAAGCCCGAATGGGTATAATTCGGGATGAACCAGATAATTCGTCATCTTCTCCTGATAGTAGCAGCTCCTAATTCTTCTTATGCTTCACAAAATTCTTCCCATTATCGTTCTTCTTCTTGTTGGTCTTGATACCATCTTTTTGATGGGATTATCTGGAAGCAGCTTTTCGAAAGATATTATCCAATACTTTCCTTCATGGTCCATTATATTTATCATACTTCAACTTCCCATTTTGTATGGAATTGTGTACTTCGGATATATCGGACCTGTGCAACGGTTGAATCAGAGTATTGCACGATTCATGACAGGAACAGAAGAAGAACCAAGTGTTACAGCCAATGCATGGAGTAAGGGAATGAATCATGTGATTGAATTTTTCGTGAAGAGCCTCCAGATTCTGAAGATATTCAAACAAGAACTTCGTGATGGAAGAAAACTTCGTTCCGAAGTGGAAATTGCGAGTGAGATTCAGCGCCATGTGATCGCCAATGAGGAAACAACAATTCCGTCGCTAGAAGTCGCACTTGCTACTACTCCAGCTTCGGAAGTGGGATGAGATAGTCTCGATATTATTACAGGAATAGATAATAATTATTATATCTATGTTGGTGATGTCACTGGACATGGTGTTCCGAGTGGTTTTGTCATGATGATGGTGAATGCTCTGATTTCCGCATTTGCTACGGAAGAAACAAACGGTGCTCGTATTCTCGCCGAAACAAATCGTATCTTGAAGCCTCGTATCAAGCAGAATATGATGATGACCTGTATCATGCTTCGCTGGAATGAGACAGAAAAAAAACTCTACTATACTGGTGCTGGACATGAACATCTTCTCGTCTACAAAGCTACCGAACAAAAAGTATATAAAATCAAGTCTGGATGAGTGGCACTCGGTATGGTGCGCGATTCTTCCAAGATTCTCAAAGAACAACAAATTCTCTTCGACAAGAATGATATTATTATTCTCTATACTGATGGTATTACGGAGGCGCGTCTTCATTCTGAACAAAATGGAATGCTTTTCGGTATTGATCGTATTGTCAAATCAATTATGGATGTTCAGGTAAAAACAGCGGAAAATATTTTTCGCCAGATTACGATTGATCTTTCCGCATTTATGGGGTATCGACATAAACAATATGATGATATCACGCTTTTTGTAGCACGATTTCTCGGAACCGATGCGAAATGAGTGACCCTCAGTGATATTCCTCGAGACATTGATCGGAGTCTCATCACTGAATGGAATTGGTGACAACCAATCAATCAAAAAACCAATGAGCAAAATGGAGTTTCCACCCCACAAAATAGTTAATACTTTCTTTTTATGCCCGTTCCTACACTTACAGAACTTGTCGAGAAAAATTATACAGGAGATGTCGAATGACTCGAATCTCCTCAGGATTCTTTTGTATTGCCAAAAGAAGCGGTTGTCGAAGATGTCGAAGTAGCTTCGATAGTTGATAAAATTCCCAACAAACCAATTATCAATTTTTCTGATCCAGATAAGAAACTCACAAAAGAAGAAGCACTTGAACTCAAGGAAACAGAACGAGAATACAAGGAAGCACTTGCATATGTGAAGGATATGATTGCTCCTGCTATGATGCGTATCGACGCAACCAAGCTCCAAATCGGAGATACGTATGTGCGTACGATTTTTACGTATGCTTATCCCGATGTACTCGAAGGGAATTGGCTTTCGCCTCTCATCAACTGGGATGTGAAATTCGACGTGTCGATGTTTGTCTATCCTGTCGATAGTGATCGTGTGATGCGTTTCTTGCGCAAACGTCTCACACAGCTACGTTCTCAATATGCCATCAATCGTGAGAAGGGGCTTATCGGAGATCCACACCTCGATGCCCAGATTCAAGATGTAGAGGAGCTTCAGGTTTCACTCACTCGTGGTCAGGAGAAATATTTCCATCTTTCGCTCTATATCACAACGTATGCGGAAAGTGAAGATGAGATGAAAAAACTGTCGAATACACTCGATGTGATGCTCTCAGGACGCAATATCCTCACGAAACAAGCGTATCTCCGTGCTGAACAAGGATTTATCGCGACAGGACCATTTGCTCGTGACGAAGTGAATGTATATAGAAATATTTCTACAAAAGGTCTTTCTACGACATTTCCATTCAGTTCGAATTCGCTTTCGCAAGATGATGGGATTTTCTATGGAATCAATACACACAATAATTCTCTCATTATTTTCGATCGATTCCAGACTGAGAATGCGAATATGTGTGTCTTCGCAAAATCCGGTTGAGGAAAATCGTTCGCTGTAAAGCTGGAGATTCTTCGTGCACTCATGCTTGGAACAGATGTTATCGTTCTTGATCCTGAGAATGAGTACCGTGCTCTCGTAGATACGGTTGGTGGAACATATCTGAATATCAACCTGAATTCCGATGAACGTATCAATCCATTCGATCTTCCACGAGCATTGAAGGATACAGATGCTCATCCTGGAGATCTTCTTCGTGGTGCAGTCGTGAATATGCTGGGGCTTTTGCATCTCATGCTCGGAGTGATTACTCCGATGGAAGAAGCATTGCTCGAAAAAGCGCTTATCACAACGTATTCGCTGAAGGGAATTACGATGGAAGATGATAATATCGAAGGGAAAGAAATTCCTCTCATGAAGGATCTTCTCTCAGTGCTCGAGACGATGGATGGTGCACGCTGACTCGTCGAACGCTTGGATAAATATGTGAATGGTATTTTCTCTGGCGTATTTTCTCAGCTCACGAATGTGGATCTGAAGGAAGGACTGGTAGTATTCTCAGTACGTGATCTGGATGAGATACTTCGCCCGATTGCCATGTATATTCTCCTGAACTATGTCTGGAATGTAGTGCGTTCGAGTGAGAAAAAACGCCTCCTCGTTGTGGATGAAGCATGGAATATCATGCAGTATGAGGATAGTGCAAAATTCCTCTTCGGTCTCGTGAAGCGCGCCCGAAAATATGGACTTGGAGTGACGACGATTACTCAGGATGTTGAGGATTTCATGACGAATCAATACGGAAAAGCGATTGTGACGAACTCATCGATCCAACTTCTCCTGAAGCAATCACCTGCTTCTATCGATGTCCTTCAGGATATATTCAAACTGACAGAACAGGAGAAGTACATTCTTCTGAATGCTTCTGTTGGTACTGGACTCTTCTTTGCTGGAGGGGAACATGTGGGTATTCAGATTCTCTCATCCTACTTCGAAGAGAAAATTATTACTACGAAACCAAACGTCTAACCTTTTCGTTTGCCTTTTTCACCTTTTTCTTTAGAATACCGCCGTCAAATCGGTATTTTTCCGTATTTAATTTCTAAAATTTCTTTTATGATTACAGCTCTTAAGGCTCGTACAGGTACTGTACTTCGAATTGATGGTGGACTTTTTCTCGTAGTAAAGCACGAAATGCGTCGTGGTGGTCGTGGAGCAACCAACGTTGCAATGCGTCTCAAGAATCTCATCATCGGAAATACTCAGGATAAGGTAATGGACTCTGAAGAAAAGCTTGAGGATGTTGTTCTCGAACGTGCAAAGGCAGAATTTCTCTACCAATCAGGTGATGATTTTTCTTTCATGAATCAGGATACATACGAGACAGTCGATCTCCATGCGGATGATGTGGGTGATGCTGCAGTATATCTCAAAGAAGGTCTTGTAGTAGATCTCCAGACTTTCGAAGGGAAGTTCATCGGTATCGTTCTCCCACTTCGTGTCACACTTCAGGTAGTTGAAGCTGATCCATCTGTAGCAGGTAATACTGCTGATGGAAAAGTGGACAAGCTCGTGAAGCTCGAAACTGGACTCGAACTTCGTGTTCCAGGATTCATTAACCAAGATGAGTCAATCGTTATCAATACTGAAACTGGTGAATATCTCGAACGCGCAAAATAGTCTCTAAAAAACCTCCAATTGGAGGTTTTTTTATTTGATGATGGAGAGCGTATTTCTCCTACTCTCGAATATTCTATTCTCAACCACTTCCAATCGTGCTTCCTCAAATAATTCTGCAAGTTCCTCTACAGTGAATCCATGATAGTATCGCATGAATTCTCCGATTTTGATATCGAAATCGCCGTTTCATCGATGATTTTTCGCGTAGCGTTCTTGGTTGAGGAGATTCCAGTTGGTCATATAGATTCTTCCATTGGGTGCGAGGAGTTCTTTTGCTTGTTTTAGAGTTTTGATGCGCATATCTCGGTCTTCGAGATGATGAAATGATGCAAGAAAAAGTATGCATTCGTAGTTCGTAGTTCGTAGTTCGTAGTTCGTGAGAGATTCCATCGGACAGACCTCGAATTGATGATTTGGATGGAGTTTCTGTGCCTCGGCAATCATTCATTTCGAACTATCGATTCCAAAATAATTTTGAATTTTGAATCCAGAATTTTGAATTTCTTCCAAGAATCTTCCATTTCCACAGCCAATGTCGAGCACAGAAGAAAATCCCTGTTTTCTCATGTCTTCGATGATGTAGTCGAGTTCTGGCCAGGGATGATTTCTTCGGCTGTTCGAGAATGTGGTAGCGAAATTATCGTAAGACATAGATTATTCAAAAATGCTCTTCCAGCCCTTCAGATACCAGCGGCGGAAGAAGACCATAAGGAAGTAGATAAAATTTGCAATGACAAGATACAGCCAAAAAAGGGTTGTTTCAAAAGTAGGATTTCCAAGAGCCAAAAGAGCAAATATATTACTCACGGATGCAAATAGATAAAGGAGAATGGTTTCCGTCCAAGGCTGAAGCCATCACTTCTTAAAAGTTGGGAGGAAAGCTAGAAAATCAATGATAGCTGATAAAATCACCGCATTGGTAACATCTCGGAATCAGAAATAGTAGGCAAGAAATACAATCGAGAGAGTAAGACAGAAATAATCAAACCAATTAATACGTATCCTTCGAAATAGGCGTAAACCGAAGATAGTTCCGAGTATGAGAAAAAAGCAGGTGATAAATCATGGAATAAAGGCAAGATATTCACTTTCTATAAAGAGAACATACGAGTTGAATCCTACCAATATAAGCCAAATAAATGAGGAAAATGGGTGTGGAATGGTTCTTCCACGAAACACGTCCTTCCAGTACGGGAAAATTCAAGCAAGATAGAATATGGTGCTTATGGATGCAAATACAAGCTCTCTTTCCATACCTATTTCTTAGGAAATAATCTTTCCAGAACTTTCGAATTCTTTCTCCAGTTTTTATCGACTTTCACGCGCAGTGCGAGGAATATCTTTTTTCCGAAAATATCTTCGAGGATGAGTCGGGACTTGGTTCCAATATTTTGTATCTTTTTCCCTCATTTTCCGATGACGATGACTTTCTGAGAATCGGCTTCTACATTGATATAGGCTTGGACTTTCATGAGCGTCGGATCCTCATTTTCTATTTGCTCAATATCGACATAGCAAGCATAAGGGATCTCGTCGCCCAATTCCTGGAAGAGTTGTTCACGAATAATCTCTGAAATACGAAGATCCATTGTCTGGACAGTGTAATAGTCGGCATCATAGAGAAATGGCCCTTCAGGAAGCATTTCCGCTATTTTCTGTGTCAGTTCCTCGAATCCTGTTCGTGCGACGGAATCAATGCGAAGGTCGACTCATTTTTGTGGATAACTCTTCGTATCCATATCTTGTTTGGTTTCGATGCGAAGAACGGGTTGGGGAATCTTTTCGAGAAGCGTGTCGATGCGGATATCCTCATCACCGTAGGGGCGAGTCGGGTCGAGAAGTCGCACGATGACGTCCGCATCACGGAGAGACGAAAAAGCTTCAGAATTGATGCGCTCGTTGATCTCATAAGCTTTCTGGCTGCCATATTGTTCACCTCCGTGGTGGTGGATTCCCGGAGTGTCGAGAAAAATAATTTGGATTCATTTCTCTTCGTCGGTGAAAATCCCAGGAATGGTTCGTTGAGTTGTTTGCGGGCGATGAGAAATAGCACTGACTTTTTCTCCGATGAGCGCATTGATGAGGGTGGATTTTCCAGCATTGGGTCGGCCGATGATGGCGACATATCAGACTTTTGGCATGAATTTTGGTTAATTTTTCGAACTATAACTCTTATTTTTCGTAGTTTTTATGTGAACGAGAGTATAGTGAGAATCGAGGAAAGTGCAAAAAATAAGAAACTGGATAAAATGTCAAAATTACATTGACAAAGAATTTTTAGTATATAAAATAAACTCTTCTTATCTAAAGAACAAACACGAAAATGCTGGAAACTATTCAAATACAGTCTCGTTCTGTTGATGTAATACAAGGGTGTGACAAGGTTTGTCGTGTTCAATCTGTGGTGATAAATTTGTTAATTAAGATTATGGGTCAATTTAACGAAGATATTGCGATTATGGATGCAGCGAATGATTATTTATCATTCAGGGAACTGGCATATGAGATTTTTACTTCACTTTTTAGAGTATTACCAGAGGAGCTTTCGAAATGATGTGATAGAAAAATAGTGTATCATATTGGTCTCACAGTTCCTTCCCGAAAGGCCAATCCTGTCGCCTACATTGTCTCGCGGTTGATTCGAGGATATTATGAAGCAAGTCGGTGAGATGAAAGTATTCGTGCAACTCTCAAGATGGAATCATGATTTGAAAATAATGAGACATTATTACCTATCACACTTTCAGAAGTGGTGAATAAAAGAAAAATAGAGACAATCATATGATATATTGATGCCCCAATATCATGGCATCCTAGTTTGGGGCTTGCTATCGGAGTTATTGAACAGCAATTAATGCGCTTTCGTGGTATACTTGACAAAAATCATCTCTCAGATATTGCTCATATTGATCAATTGACAGGATTAGCAAACCGAAGAAGCTTAAATAAATCTTTCCGATGACTCTTACGAGCAGGTGATAGTTTTTCTGTTGGTATTATCGATATTGATCATTTTAAGAGTGTAAATGATACATATGGACATAAGGTTGGAGATGAGGTATTGCGATTTTTATGAAAATCTCTCAGAGGTTTCTTCGAGAAATTACCACAGGCAACGGTTGGTAGATTTGGCGGAGAAGAATTTCTCGTCATAATTCCATGAGAAGATAAGTCACAACTAGAAATGCGACTGAGTGAATTTCAGGCATATGTTGCCAAAGAATATATCACATGGAGGAAAGATAAGAATTGCCCCACCACACTTACTGTAAGTTGAGGAACGAGTGATACGAGTGATATTGTACAAGGAGAGATTACTGTGAATAAGAAACAAGGAGAATTGCTTCAGAAGGCTGATGCCGCTCTTTACGGAGCAAAAAATACTGGTCGTAATCAGATTCTTTCTTGGAATGTAGCTGCCCACGATGAATTATTGAAGGAAAAAGCAGGAGTGCATATTGAAGGAAATAGAGCATTACGTGACAATAAGTAATTTTGGTCACAAAAAATCTCTCACTAAATGAATAATGAGAGATTGATTTTTTCTGGTGCCCAAGATGGGACTTGAACCCACACACCCGAAGGCATACGCACCTCAAACGTACGTGTCTACCATTCCACCACCTGGGCATTTATCTTTTGACCTAGAGGCTTATGGTACGTGTACTCCTCTCGAATGTCGTCCATTACATGGACTCGTTCTCGGGAGTATGGCTCCCATCACTTCGTGAAGGTCGCACATCTACCATTCCACCACCTGGGCTTGAAATGATGTAAGATTCAAAATGTAAGATTCAAGATTGTGAGGCGCAATTTTGAATTTTTAATCCTTGATTTTGAATGTTACTACTGGTGCACCCAGTAGGGTTCGAACCTACAACCAACGGCTTCGAAGACCGCTACTCTTCCAATTGAGCTATGGGTGCATGTTTCCCTATTTGGAATGCCTGCGGATTATAGGGAAGATGAAAAAAAAGGCAAATTTATTTTTAGAAAATAAAAATCCTCCATTTCTGGAGGATTTCTTTTTTTATTCTGATTACGCTTCGAGCGCTTCTGCTGGAACTTCTGGAACTTCTGCTGGAGGTACGTAGTTTGGATCAAGTGCCTTGAGAGAGAGACCGATACGCTTTGCGATTGGATCGAAAGTAATAATACGAGCCTTCATCATCTCACCAACATGAACCTTTTCTTCGAGACCCTTCATCATCTCAGGAGTAATCTCAGAGAGGTGAATAAGTCCAGAAATAGCACCGTCGAGTTCAAGGAAGATTCCGAACTGAGAAAGACGAAGGATTGGAGCTTCGATGATATCACCAACTTGGTACTTATCAGCGAGAACTTGCCATGGATTTGGCTTGAGGCGCTTGATAGAGAGAGAAATCTTTTCTCCTTCGATACCAATAACCTGAACGGTTACCTTGTCACCGATACGGGCGTGCTTGTGTGGATTGTTCACATGTCCCCAGTCGATTTCTGATACGTGTACGAGACCTTCGATACCATTGAATGTCACGAAGAGACCGTAAGTAAGGATACCAGAAACATGTCCTTCGACGATGTCACCAATCTTGATTGTCTGCATTGCTGCTGCGCGCTGTTCTTCGATGGCTGCCTTCTCAGAGAAGATGATCTTCTTTCCGTTCTGGTCAACATTGATAACACGAACCTGGAATGGCTTTCCAACGAGCTTGTTGAGGTGCTCAAGAATCTTTTCTGGGTTTGCTCCTTCGACACGTGGATAGTGGCTTGGAGTGAGCTGAGAAACTGGGATAAATCCCTTGATTCCATCGAGATCAATAAGAAGACCTCCCTTGTTTGCTTCGTTCGGAATAACAGTAATAATTTCTTTTGTATCGAAATTCGTATGAAGTTTTTCGATAAGTTTTGCCTGGCTTGCCTTACGGAGAGAAAGGTGAATAAGACCAGAGTGAGCATCATCACCAATGATGATAGACTCGATACGAGTACCAGGTTGGATATCAGATGTATCTTCTGTAGAAGAGTGCATATGAGAACCAGTAATGATACCAGTGAATTGTCCGTCGAGATCGACGAGAATCATCTTTTGATTCGCAACAACTACACTACCTGCAACAATCTCACCAACATTGAATGAGTGTACTGGAGTGGCTGTCTGGAGATCTTTAGAGAAATCTGACATAAGAATTAAAAAAGTTAAAAGATAAAAGTTAAAAGATAAAAGATTGAGACTAAATTTAGGGAAAATTTCCGAAGTCTTAGTTATTATTTTTTATCTATTAGCTCAGTAATGATGGGGCGGCCAATGGGGCTCGAACCCACGACCTCCGGATTCACAGTCCGGCGTTCTAACCAACTAAACTATGGCCGCCATACAGAAAAAATTTCTCGCTTTTGCGAGCTCGGGCAGTATATGAAAACTTCACCCTTTTGCAAAATATTTTTGAGTTTTTTTATTTTTTGTATATGATTCGTTCCTATTTTGTGATTTTCTTCTGATAAATCGTTCGATTTTCTTTATCCATTCAGGATTCCGAGGATATTGAAATAGTTCAATAAAAGAAGAAAAATAATTGATTTTTGTGTTATTGGATGAAATTTTAGGTGAGTCAAGGGAGTTTTCTTGATTCTTTTCGAAGATTTGTAGTATACTTTTTGTGCTCTAAAATGAAAAATAAGTGAATATAACTGATAGTATGCGAGGTATGTAGATGAGGCGTTTATCCCTAATCTCTCTTCATGGTTCTTTCTTCTTCTCTTTCAGCCAGCAGTCTCTTGTCTGCACATATTCGACAAGATGTCTCGCTCGTATTTGTCTCCCAAGAACGAATACAGAATTCATTCAAAAATATCAGAAAATATATTTATGCTCTTGTGGCAGTCATTGGATTTTGTGGGTTTCTCCCTTCCAGCGGATATGCAGCAACGGTTGGTGAGACGCAAGAATTCATCGTCACTGCCTACTATTCTCCGCTTCCGGGTCAGAGCTTCTATCTCAAGTGAAATTATGATGCTGAGAGAAGGCTCAATGGGAATGGTACAAATGGTGCAAGCGGATCCCCTGTTTTTACTGGAATGATTGCCGCACCGAAGACATATGATTTTGGTACAAAAATCAATTTCGATGGACTGGGTATAGGAACCGTTTCGGATAGATGATGAGCCATTGTGAGTGCCGGAGAGCGAGGACAGGTGTATGATCGTATCGATATCTGGATGGGATATGGGGAATCATGACTCAAACGAGCACTGATCTGGTGACGAAGAAAGGTCACATGAGTTATCGTAGAGAGTTCTGCTTCAGGAAATCCGATAGATCTTGCGGGTATTGATTCTGGGAAGGTGGATATTTCTCAGTTCGAGAAAGTAACAGCGACTCTCACCACAGCGCTTCCTGCAGAGGTTCAAGATATGTTCGCGGATCTCTGATATACTACAGAATGACGTACTACAAAAGAAATGATTCTTGCATTTCAGCTTGATCACGGAGTGATTTCTAGCGCTTCTGATCCAGGTGCAGGGAATTATGGTCCACTCACGACAGCAAAACTTCAAGAGGAATATGCTCGTTATGCATCACTCAGGGATACAGAAATGAAACGAATCGAGAAAGAACGGGCACAAATGGTTAGTGAAAATTCTACTTGGGCTACACTTATCACTCGTGCGGAGACGCAAGTGAATCAATTCTGAAGCCCAAAACGAGGAGAAAAGGGTTCGCATGTTCGTGAACTTCAAGCGTTTCTCCAGAACTCTGGATATCTCAGGAAAAATGCTCCTGTGGGCGTTATGAACCCTGCGACTATTCTTGCTTTGAAATCCTTTCAGAAGAAGAATGGAATTCCGCCGACAGGAAAAATCGATACTTGGACGCATAATTCTATCATCGAAACCATGATTCAAAAGAATCTCATATAAAAAAGAATCCTGTTATGGATTCTTTTTTTTGGTGATAGTATTCCAGAGAAATATCAGATCACGTTTGAATTCCTCAATCTGTTTCAGATCTTTGCGGTTGAATACGGTTCATTTTTTTACTACTACGACGATATCAGAAGATGTTTTTTGCAGGTATCCCCGCGAAACATCATAGAATATTCGTCGAAAAGAATTTCGATTGACACTTCATTTTGTCTGTTTTCCAGAGAGAAGAATACCACATCGTGCGTATCAGAGAGTATTCGGAATGACATTCGCCACCAGAGTATACGAAAAGAAAGGCTTTCTCTTAGATAAAACCTTTCTCACTTCTCTTTCATTTAAACGATGGAGTTTCGAAATCATGATAAATTAGCCACGAAAACGTTCTGTAAGGCCAGGGAAGGTAATAATACGTGCATTTCCACCAGCAACATTGTGGTGTTTACTTTTTCCACGAACATTTTTGAATCGGTTTGGATAGCTGACAGCGAGAACATGACGTCCTTTTCTACGACGAGCGCGAAGAACCTTTTGTCCATCTACAGTACTCTTGCGAGCGAGAAATCCGTGAACACGGAGACGTTTTCTTTTTTTGAATTTTCCTATCATATGCCTGTATTTTTTAAAAAAGCTCGTGGATTATATAGAATCTCTGAATGAAGTCAAAGTTTTTTTCGAAATCAATATTTATTGTTTAGTAAGACCATTTTCTTCTGACCAAGAAGATTCCGAGGAGTGCTGAAATGATAACAAGAAGTGCAATCTGTCCAGGTCCAGTTTGAACTTTTGATACCTTTGTCATATCTGCTGATTCCGTTGTATCATCACAGAGTGCCTTGACACCGAAGTCTTCCTGTATCACTGAACCTGATGAGAGAAAAAGCGTGTAGCTTGTATCTTTTGTATTCTGAATGAATTCAGGATCTCCCGATGCTGTGAATTTGTAGATATTGTATGAGACCGCACCAGTGACACTGAGCCATGAGAGAACACTTTTATCCGCAGAAGTTTTTACGAGCACTTCTCCGACATTTTCGATAGTACATCCTGGTGTTCCTATCGTTGCTGTGAGTGGCTCTGAGGCGAAGTTTGTTATCAGTGATTGGTCTGCCTTTACTCCAAATATACGGAATGTATATTGTCTTGGATCAAGTTTATCAATATACCAAGTATATGTTCCAGATGCTGTGAGAATATTTTTTGCATCTTTTGTGAGGACTTGTTCTGAGAGACTATCAGCGTTCATTCCATAAGCAATCTTGAATTTTGCGAGATCTGCAGGAGGATTTTCTACCTCGAAAGTAAATATGACTTTTGTTCCAATAGTTTCTGTTTTTACATTCACGAATTTCGGTGTTGTAACTGTTGTTTTCTCGGTAACAGTGAGGGTAGCCACATTTGCCTTTGAGATTCATTGTGAGAGATTATTCTTGAGTGTCACACTGAGAGGATAGGCTCCTGATTTTGTCGGCGCGAGAGTGGTTCCGATATATTTCCCAGCAGTTGATTCCTTGAGTTCTATCACGCTTCCATCGAGATTCACATTCACTTCCGTGAGTCCTGGATCAGCTTCTACCATGAATGTCACCCCTGTACTTGCTTCGACGGTTGAACCCGGAGTGATAGTGAGATTGATAAATGCAGGATCAGTACTATTCATACTAAAACGAACTTGCGCGGTTCCTATGACGGTATTTGTTCCATCCAGCAGTTCTACTGTGATGATATTTGATTGTTGCGTAAGAGTCGGGAGAGTTTTGCTATAGAGTCCATCATCGCCCGTTACGACCGTTGCGATATCTGAACCATTGAGTTTGATATTGACTTTGCTATTCTTTTTCCCATATCCACTTATAGTTATGAGATCTTTTGCATTCAGAATAGCGTTGTTCTCAGGAGTAATAATAGTGATACTTTCTCCTGAATTTGTAGGAGTTACAGTTGTTGTTGCCTCGACTCGAATAGTCTTTTTCCCAGAAGCATCTTCTATTGCATCGGATACTTCCAGAGTTTGTTCTCCGGCTTTCTTGAATATTACAGCTTTACTGAGAGTTTTGACACCACTATCGCTCTCTGTGAACTGAATTGCTTTTCCCTGACTGGGGAGAGTAGCATTGTAGTCAGATGCTTGGAAAAATATCGAACCTCGATAGGTTGGAATAATTTTATCATCTTTGTCTCGAGCCTCCACCGTGATATCGATTGCTTCACCAACTTTTGTCGAATCTGCACCAATAAGTGCAAAATGATCAATTTTCTGAGTAACAGTATCAGCTGCCCACACAGCTATTGATCCCCCGATACAACTTAAGAGAAGGAGGAATTTGAGAAAAAAAGATTTCATAACAATGAAAAATAAGAGAATACACCCCAGAAGTGCAATTCATTCAGTCTAGGAGTTTTCTGCATGATATGCAGAATCGAGATGAATGCAAGAAAAATTTTCCCAATTTCGTCCTTCTGGAAGCGATCGCTGAGAGGTCATGATGACTTGATCGGCTTCGAATGATTGTATGAGTTTTTCGGCGTACTGTAAGTCGAGCTCAGCAAATACGTCATCAAAGAGAAGTATAATAGGAAGATGGACTTGTTTTTTGAGAAAGAGAATCTCTATTTGCTTCAGCGCAAGCAGGAGCATTTTGTTTTCTCCGCGAGAAAGAAAGAGTGCATTTTCTGTTGCAATTTCATCAGCATTTGTTCCTATTAAGAAAGAAAAATCATCCAAGTGTGGACCAATGTGTGTATGTCCAGTGATAATATCTCGTTCTCTATTTTCATCGAGATAGCGTGTTAATGATTCTTCTACAGAAAGTCCATACTCTCGACATTTTTCTTCTATTTTGCAAGTATATGTATGTGTGATGGAATATTTGGGGAGATAGGATTGAATATACTCTATATATTCATCGACAAAATCGCGCCACTTCATCCGATAAAGATGATAAATATGAGCTTTCTCCACAAAAAGCGCGTTCCAATAAGAGAGGTTACTTCGTTCCGCTTCACCTTCTCGAATTTTCTTCAGTAGTGCATTTCTCTGTCGAACGATATTCTCATATTCACGACGTACACTGCGGAATTGTCCGAAAGCACGCTCGAGAATGCTATCGAGCATATCACGCCTTATACTCGGAGCAAAATAAAAAAGATTCATATCGAATGGTGATACAAAAACCGTTCGATATGGAATATTGGCATTGTATTTCGCTCCTGAAATAGCTTTCCCTTGAATTTTATAAATATCTTTCTTTTCTTTTCGTTCGCGCGAATAGGTCTTGATTCCTGCTTCTTCTTGGTATCCGATTTCGAATGCAGAATCTTCATAGCGTGGCGCTTGGATATAGTGCAATGACCCACCACTCGCGAGGTGAATCGCTTCGAGAATATGTGTTTTCCCAGATCCATTTCCGCCGACGATGCAGTTGTATTTCTCGAGGGCAATACGAGCATCATGGTATCATCGAAAATTATGAATGTGGAACGATGTAATCATGAAAATACGTTTCTAAAATGAACATTCCGGGACAAGCCCGGAATGAGAGAAGATATGTTTTCCTATTTCTTCTTGGTAATGTCGATCAGAAGAGGAGATGCGATACAGATAGACGAATAGGTACCAACGAGTGTACCGAAGAGAAGTGCGAGGGTGAATCCCTTCAGACTCTCAGGCCCAAAGAGAAACATCGCGAGAACAACGATAAACACCGTGAGGGAAGTAAAGAGGGAACGACGCATAGTATCATGAATTGCCTTATCGATCATTTCCGCGAATGAGAGTTTTTTGTTCGCTCCTTCATGAAGCGTAGAACGAATACGATCCATTACCACAATAGTATCATTGATAGAATAACCGAGAATTGTGAGCATTGCTGTCAGGAGGAATGTATCGATCTTGAATTGTGGGAAGAAAAACGATGTTATCACGTACAATCCAAAGGCAATCAACACATCATGAACGAGTGATATTCCAGTTACTGCTGCGAATGGCCAGCTCGCAATTCCTTGGATAGATCCACGGAATGCATACTGGATATAGAGAGAAATGGCGATAATTGCAAGAGTCAGAGTGATGTATGCAGACTTTTTGATATATGCACCGAATGATTCTCCGATATTTACATAGCGTGATTGAGAGATTTTCGCAGCTTGGTATGTAGAAAGTTTTTCTGTGAGGCTTTTTACAAAATTCGACTTCAATGTCTCAATATCACTGTCTTTTGCACCTTCAGGAGTGGCAAATCCTGCTTCTACTACAAATGAACTCGTCCCAGCGATTCCATATACAGTCACATCATTGATGACTTCTTTTCCATCGAAAAGCGTTTCTTTCTTGATACTTTGGGCATATTCCTTTGCTGATTGTTCAGCGTTGTTGGCATCACCTCCAGTAGTACTATATTCTATCTGAATTCCTCCCGTCATATCGATTCCCAGATTCACTCCGAGAACAAAAGGAGCAACAAGGGAAATGAGCGAAAGTCCAATGGCAATTCCATAGAATTTGAAGCGATTTTTCGTGAAAGAGAACATGAGATAGTGATTAGTGATTAGTGATTAGTGATTAGTGATGAGTACGGATATCACGAGCAAAACAAGTTTTACTCGCTATCAATTACCATTCACCAATTTCCACCCATTTATACGATGAAGTATATAAAAGTCAAAAGAAACCACATGAAATACCTTGCAGATTCTCTCCTCTTAGGGTATACTCACTTTTATAGCATTCGCCACATTTCCTGTTATCCTTGCCGTTATGCAGTACAAGATTCCCATCCAGATCGAAAATGAAGACACCATTGTGGCTGGACTTTCACTGAGGCAACTGGCTATCATGATGCTCTGGTGAGGAGTTGCATATGGTGTATTTCAGAAACTCGTTCCCAATATGGGACAGACAGGCGCGCTTATCATTGCTGTTCCGATTGCTATTGCTGGTATCATTATTGCATTGGTAAAGGTTTCTGAGATGACATTTCTTCCTGTCGTTCTTTCGATTATGCGTCTTTCTCTGAATTCCAAGTCGCGCATGTGGTCGGTAGGAACAGATAGTTATGGAGATCTCGAGGTGGGATATGTAACACTTCCAACACAAAAAGCTGATGCAGAAAGCAATAAATCTCTCGAGACTCGTATGAGTGAGAATGAAGAAGCAACAGAAAAAATCCTCAAACTCTAATTCCCTGTTTTCTCTTATGGCTGATAAAACCACAAAATCTGTACAAACTGGAAAAAAACCACAAAAAGATTCGAGTACACAACGGTATCTTCCTTTTTCCGAGATTCGAGACAATCTCATCATGATGAAGGATGGTTCTTCGCGTATGGCACTTCGTGTGCATGCGATGAATTTTAATCTGAAGAGTACCGAAGAACAGGATGCAATTCTGATTTCGTATCAGCGTTTCCTGAATTCTCTGAATTTCCCGATTCAGATTGTTGTCCGTTCACTGAAGGTAGACATCGAAGCGTATATCAACCGCCTCAAAAATCTGGCTCTGAAGCAGCAAAATACACTGCTTCAAGAACAGACGTATAAGTACATTGATTTTCTCATGAATCTGGTCGATCTGGCTCAGATTATGAAGAAAGAATTTTATATTATTATTCCATTCGATTTCGAGAGCAATGAGAGTGTACGAAAAACCGATATGTTTGGGATTTTCCGTTCTTTCTGGTCTGCACTTTCTCAGGAGGAATCGATCGCAGATATTCGTAGTAACCGCATTCGTCTCGAGAAACTCAAGAAATGAAATTTCGAACGACTTTCTACTGCGAAAATGAGTCTCGAAGCGATCGGACTCAAGGCAGAACCACTGAATAAAGAGGAGCTCATCAAACTCATCTATAATTATTACAATCCTCGTCTTCGTACAGAGAACAATCTGAAAGCGGATACAGAGAATTTGAATTTTGGATAGATTTCTTATCAAGAAAAAATCCCCGAATGGGGATTTTTTTGGTCTAGAACGGAATATCTTCGATAGAAATATCTTCTTCGACTTTTGGCTTTGCCTTGCGTGGTTTCTCTTCTTCCATTGGTGTGCTTTCTGTAGCTCCTCCGTAAGAAGAACCTTCATCTCGTCCACCAGCCGAAGAGAGAAGAATAACGTTTTCTGCGACAATCTCCGTCTTGTAACGCTTAACTCCTGCAGTGTCATCCCAGCTTCGAGTTTTGAGATATCCTTCGACGTAGACTTTTTTCCCTTTGTGCATGTATTGTTCTGCGATGTCGGCGAGTCCTCTCCATGCGACACAATTATGAAATTCAGTATCTTCCTGAAGAACACCGCTTGCATCCTTCCATTTTCGATTGGTTGCGACAGAAAAAGTAGCAACTTTTTGTCCATTTGGTGTCTCGCGAACTTCTGGTTCTGCTGTAAGGTTTCCGATAACCTGGACTTTGTTCAGGGAATTGCTCATAGAAAAAATATTTACGGATAAGTGATTTCATCGTATATATTTTTCGAGAAATCACAAAATATTTTTTGCTTGATTCTTTCGTTTTTCTATTTCAAAAAATAAAATAGAAAAGAGTGAAGAGAATTCTTTCCGCTTTCATACCCAAAAATTTGCTTATATTTCGTTTTTCCCGTAGAATGCCAGTATCTTGTACTCTCTATGTCTAATACACCGAAAAAGAAAAAAGTACTCATCATGACCGCTACGGGTTCCTACAATCTCTGAGATGAATTGATTCTCTCGGAGGAATTGAAGTTTCTTCAGAATCATTACGGGGAAATGGCAGATTTTACGATTTTTACGCATGATCAAAAAAGTTCTTTTGTTCATGATTCGAGTGTACATTTTGTGTCGTATTTTCCGAATAATATTTCAAAAAACTTTCTTGGAAATATTGGGTATTTTTTCAAGAATATTTGGCTGATCCTTCGGGCGGATATTATCATCATTGGGTGAGGCGGACTCATTTTCGATAACGAACCGGGTGTGAACTTCGATATACTTCTAGCACAATGGTATTTTCGTGTTAAATTAGCGCGTATCAGTGGTGCTGCGATTGTATTTCTCGGACTCTCCATAGAAGTCAAAAACACGAAAAACAAAATGAAACTCGGAAAGATATTTAAACAAGGAGATTTTATCATACTACGAGACGAAAAAAGTGTCGGTATTCTCGATGCGCTCGGCATCGCGTCTTCGTATATTCCAGATATTGTTTTTCTCCATGAGCCAAAAAAACTCGAAAAACTTCCTCCAAAAAAACGTGTTGGAATCTCGGTTCGTGGCGGATTCCTCTGAGATACAGAGCGAGTGATTCCTGAGATTTACGAATTTCTCGAAAAAAGCGGATATGATCCTGTTTTTCTCATTCATACTGCTACGGGTGAAGATTCTCAGAACGATGCACTGTTTATCAAGCGTATCATGACGGGAAAAACCTATAATGTCACCGGTAGTATCGAACATACGCTCAATCTCTATCCTTCACTGCATGCTGTTATTGGTATGCGATTTCATTCGAGTATTCTCGCGTGTATATATGAACTTCCATTTCTCATGATTTCTTATGGTCCAAAAACGGACGAACTCATCAAACTTCTCGAATGTGATAATTTTATGGTTCGTCCAGAAACACTAAGTATAGACATTTTTACGAAATTGTGGAATGAACTCGAAGCGAATTATGACGCACGAAAAGAGCATCTCAGAATCCGACATCAACAGATTCGAGAAGATCTCACCAACAAACTCCTTACTCTCTAATTTTTCTCCTATGGACTGGAACGCACTCAAACAAAAAACATCATCTTACCTACAAAAAGCAACTCCTTATGTAGAAAAAGCGAAACAGTATGGAGGCAAGGCATTGGATTTCACACAAAAACAAATCCAAAATACTCCTATCGTTCTCAAGACTGTTGCAGAATATGAGACACTCGTTGTCGATGCGAAACGTCTGATACTTATCTGATATGATGAGACGAATCCTCTTTCCCAAGAATTACTTCTCTGGACACCTGTCTGGTCGACACAAGCCTGGTCTGATAATGCTTCACTTCGTTTTTTCTCACTCCAGACTTCTCCAGAAATTGCGAGACAGTTCGGATTCACATCAGGTGTTGATATGCGAGTATTCTATGTCGGAGAAGAGACATTACATCTGACAGATATGGGAACAATCAAGACTTGGTGGAAGAATCGATATTATGATGGAAATATTCCTGAAGAAAAACCATCAAGTACCACAGAAACTCCAATTCCAGAAGATAAAAACCCAATCGAAGATCCGCTCAATCAAAAATAAATCTTAATTTTCTCAATATGCTTACTATCAATTCTCTCGATCTTCTCTTTCTCGTCATGGCTATCATGGCCATTCCGATCGGTACTCTTCTCACGATGATTCTCTGGCGTATTTATTGTATGCTGGAACGTGCGGAGAAAGTGCTTGATTTCAGTGTCAGAATGATGAATATGCTGCAACACTGGGAGAAGATTCCGATGATGATTCTCGAGAAATTCCTCGGGAAATAATTCTGATTCATAAAAATAAAACAGGTGATTATTCGTCGCCTGTTTTTTCATTTAGAGCCTTCATGTAGATTCCTTTCACTACTTTTCCTCGTGCGATTTCTTGATTCGGTAAAAGTTCGATATTTGTCTCGTTGCAGAAAAGATAGTTCTCACTCCATCCAGAAAAATGGTTTTCGGATGGGTTTTTTTCGATGAGCACTCGAACCGTTTTTCCTTCCATATTTTTGGCGAATTCTTGGAATACCTCTTCGCCCACTTTCATGAGATGCTTCAGGCGTTTCTGGGCGATATGATTCGGAACTTGATCGGGAAATATTCCTGCGGGAACATGGTAGTGGTCGACATGCGCTGAAAACGGGAAAGCATGCAGTTGAGTAATTCCATATTCGCGAACAATATTCTCGGTATCGAGAAAGTCTTTGTCGGTTTCTCCAGGAAATCCGACAATGAGGTCGGCGCCGATATTTATCTCGACACCATCAATTCTTTGTATGTTCCTGATTTTTCAGAGAACTTCTCGGACTTTTTCACCATCGTAGTGGCGATTCATCGCTTTCAGAATATTCGAAGAACCGGATTGGATCGAGAGGTGTGCATAGGCATTGATTCTCGGGTTTGCAAAAAGCTGGATAAGTTCATCAGAGCAGAATTCGACACCGAGTGATGAGATACGTATGCGCTCAATTGATGTTTTCTCGAGTATCGTTTCGACAAGTTCGACAAATCGAGATTCTCGGAAATTGTTCGACGTCGTGGCTCACCAGGCTCCAAGATTGATTCCGGTGAGGATGATTTCTTTGCCTCCTCAGTCGACAAATGTATTCACTTCTTCGATGACTTCTTCCATCGGACGCCACTTGTGTCGGCCACGTGCTTGTACTGTCAGACAGAAAGTACAGAAATTATCGCATCCGGTCTGGATGACCATATACTTGCGCGTGAAGAGCTCTTTGCCAGCAATTTTGCGAAGAGAGCGAATCTTTGTCTTCATGATTTCCTTTTTTTCTTCGACGGTCACAGCGAAATCATCCGGATCTTCCGGAAGGATTTCTATCTTTTCTGCGAATCCTCTGAGTTCTGAATAGACATCGAAAAACTGTGGATCGACAACGCCATCGCGGATATTGCCACATCCTGAGAGATAGAGTTTCTCTGTTCATGCGAGTTTCGGGAGGACTCGGAGTGCTTGTTTGATCCATTTTGCTTTGGCCTTGTCGGTCACGACGCACGATGCGATAAAATATCCTTTCTTGTCAGACAAGTGAGGATGGACGAGCCATTTTTCCGCGAAGTATTTGTTCGTTTTGCAACCGAAGACCTTGTATTCCATGGCAGAAATGTATCCAATTCTTCCAAAATTACAAAATAATGTTCCCTTGAAATTGGCGAACGATTCTGTACACTCGGATTCATGTATACGATTTCTCTCATCGTTGGGATTATTCCCTTATTTTTCTCGCATTTTTTCTCGGTGTTTGGTCTGGTGATTGGGCAGGGAAGTTCATTCGAGCGAGTGAAGGTGATTCTCTTTTGTTTTCTCGTTCTTCTAGCTCTGATTGATGTGATTCTCTTTTCTTATGAGAAATTGGAGCAGATTTCCCGGCGAAAATATCTCATATTCTTCTCGATACTCTTATTTCCTCTCTTGGCTCATGGTATTCTCGGATGAAGTTTCGATGCGAGTTTCTTTTGGTGATCGTATGAGAAGCATCATGGATATTTCTTTTTTTCCGCTTTGGTTCTCCTTTTTGGAATCTCGACATTGCTCGAGAAAAAGGAATACGAGAGGATTCTTAAAATTTCATTTTTTACTTCTCTTGGAGTCGCGATTTTTGCACTTCTCGAATACTTGCATATATATTCATTTTTTCCACAAGGTGTGGGAAAAATCAGTTGGGAACTCGGGCGGACTATCAGTACACTCGGGAATCCGAATTATGTTGCGGGATATTTACTCCTTCATCTTCCATTTCTTGTACTTTTTTCATCACGTTATCGCATTGCATTCTGAATACTCCTTGCGTCTGCAATTCTCACGACGGGAAGTCTTATCGGAATGGCACTTATGATGGGATATGGTTTTTTTCTCCTCCTCCCGAAGAAATCCTATAGAATCCTGATTCTCTGCAGTATATTCATGATAGGAATTGTCTGTATGTATTTCTTCTTGCCTTCCGAGAAACTACTCTCATTTACGAGTCGATTCGTGTTGATGTATGAGACCATGCGATTATTTTTCTCTCATCCACTCTGAATCCTATTCGGAAATGGTTCTGATAGTATCATCACACTCTATTCTGGATCACGATCTAAGCTTATCAATTCCTATTTCCCTGCGACTTCTGCGATTGATTCTTCACACAATATTTTTCTCGATATATTGTATTTTTTCGGACTGCCATTTTTTGTTTTTCTCCTCTGGCATGTGAAGAAAATCTGGAGAAATATTGATACCATGAGTCGAGCATCGCTCATCTTGGGAATCCTTTTTTTCTCGTTGAATGTCATCGTCATTGCACCAATTATTCCCCTTATCATCATCCTCGGTTATGCTTCCCATCAGTCCCGATAACACATCTCTCACCGTGAAGGTCATCCCTCGTGCGAAGCGAACAGAATTCGTCAGCATCATGGATGATGGCGCACTAAAAATCCGTCTCCGGGCAGTGCCAGAAGACGGAAAGGCGAATGAGGAACTTCTCTCTTTTCTCGAACGAGAAACGGGGAAAAAATGGGAAATCGTGAGCGGGTTTACGAATTCGAGAAAGGGGGTGAAGTTAGTAATGTAGAAAATATATACACATAATAGTTTTTAGTATCCGTCACGGTAGCAAGCTTTTGTAATAATTAAATTCTCAAGACTAGAAATTTACCTCGTATTAATTCTTCACACATATAAAGCTATAATCATAAGATGAATCCCCCGCTCCGGATAGCTTTCTGAAAGTACTTCAGATAGGACAGGTAGATGTTGGGCCATATTGTTTTGAAGCTCATCACCAACATGCTGCTCACATCAATGGCGTATCTGAACATCAAGCTATTATAGTTCCGGCAGGAGTACTACTTGGCCATACCGTCTTACAATCAGCACCAATACATATACTACTTCCAGAAAGTGTAGTTCCACTTGGATTGATGGCTTGAAGTTTTGTATTGAGGTCATTCAGATTATTGATAATCTTTTGTATCAGTGTCTGTGTCACTGGTTGTCCTGCTGCTCATTCACTTGAGTTGATGGTCTGCCATGCAGCATAAGTGATGCCGATACTTCCGAGAGCCACGATGAGGGAGAGAATCTGGAAGATAGCATTCCGAAAGAGTTTCTTGGTATATCCGAGAATCGAAGAGAGAAGAGTAGAAGTTCTCATAAGAAAAATAGAAGAAAATAAAATACTCACTTAGATTACCTCAATTTTCTGATAAATGCAAATATTGAACATTTTTTATAGAATTTCTCCTTCCACTCGTCTATCCTCTGTATTCACACCTGTGACTTTCACACGAATAGGTTCTCCGATAGTGTGGAGGATTTTTTGTCCGAGGGAGAGTGTCCCGCGAATAGAGTCGACAATGTATCGTCATTTTTCTCTTCACTTTCCGAGGTAGACCGTCACTTCGACACCGTTCTCGAGCTCGATGAATATTGCCCAATCCGTGAATCCATTCACTCTTCCATCGAAAGTTTGTCCGACTTTGTCTGACATGTATCGACAGACCATAATGGCATCAACAGCGCGTTCTATATCGGTTGCGCGAGCTTCGCCATCACTGCATTTCTTGGCGATTTTTTTTAGAATATGGCGATAGTGTTCCTTCTGTTTTTTGTCGAGGGTTTTCTGGAGTTTTTCCTTGATGATGCGGTGAACCTGGAGATCAGGATAGCGCCTGATCGGTGAAGTGAAGTGCGCATAATACTCGAGTGCGAGACCGAAATGCATGAGTGACTTGTCACTATAAAATGCTTTCGCCATTTTCGGAAGAAGAAGGCGAGAGGCTCGATACATTCATTCATCGGTCGAGAGTGTGTCGAGGTATTCTCGAATATGTTTCGGATGAATCTGTTCATGACTTTTTCCGAGTCCGACTATTTCTCGGATGATTTTCGCATTGTCTTCGGGTGGAAGATGATGGATACGGGAGAGAAATGGAAGAGAATGCTTCGTACACCATTTCGCCACTTCCTCATTCGCGAGCACCATGAATTCCTCGATCATCATATGTGATGGCCCGCGTTCACGTTTTTCGATATTGGTGATATTGTCATTCGCATCGAAAGTAAAAGTTGGTTCCGATGATTCAAAAATGATTTTCCCTTCTTTTTTTCGACGCTTCTCGAGGATATGGAAGAGTGAGAAAAAATCGGAAAGATGGGGAATCTTTGTTTGTCATTCCTGAGATGTTCAGGAATCCAGTTCCTTACTTTCGTGACCGAAAGTAACAAAGGTCTCGGGGGTGTCAACTCGATTTTGTGAAGCCTCTTCTCAATTTTCTCTCTGGGGACGATTGCCACCCCCGAACCCCCATCCTTCAGGAACTATATTTACGAGTTTTTCCTCAATAATTTCTTCATAGATTCCCCGTTTTTGGCTCTCAATAATTCCTTCCGTCATGAAGGTAGCGAGGACTTCTCATTTCTGATCGACTTTCATGAGGATCGAGAGGACGAGTTTCGGTTCTCCAGGATGGAGACTACAGAGATCATTCGAGAGTTTTTCTGGAAGCATTGGAATTACGCAACCAGGCGTATAGATACTCGTAGTTCTGAGGATCGCTTCTCGATCCAGCTCGCTTCATTCTCGGACATATTCCGCCACATCTGCGATGTGTACCGCGAGAAGGAAATTCCCATCCGTATATCGTGCGATACTGATAGCATCGTCGAGATCTTTCGCATCCGCGCCGTCGATCGTCATCGTGAACCAGTTTCGGAAGTCAGTTCGCAGATTTTTATTACAGAGAACAGTAGGAAAAAATTCTTCTGCTGTTTCACTGAAAAATGCCTTTTCAAGATTGTCGGTAATATATTTTGGGATGAGGGTTTTCTCTTTCGATCTTTCGATCTTTCCTTTTGTCATTTTCTCAGCTTCTTCGAGGACTTTCTCAGGAAAATCCGTTCGAATACCTTCCTTGCGGAATAGGAGCATTTCTTCAGTTTTTGGATCTCCTGATTTTCCGAGAATATTCTGGATTCGCCATTTTTTCTCTTGTTCATAACGTATTTCGACGATATCATCGACCACATAAGCATCATTCGATACAACGGAAATATTTCCAATATTTCCAAATTCTCGAAATACTTCTACTTGGATTTTATTACCTTTTATATTTCTGATGGTTCCGATAATAGGAAGATTGGTACGAGCGATGATCTTCTTGATAATACCTTCCGCAAGATATCATTCGCTTTCCCCGCGTACAATCTTGATCTCAACAATATCTCCTTCGAGATACCCTCGATCGAGCGAGAATGGTCGTATAAAATATTCTTTCTCTCCATTTTTGACGACGACTTTCGTTCGGGAAAAATGAAGTTTTCATCGTACGAATGTTTCTCGTTTAGATGGCATGGTATTCAATGTTTGTTTTATGATTCAATATCCCATCAAATCCAGCTTGGATATGAGGAATCATCGGATACGGAAGCTCATCGAGTGACTTCCAGGCGAAGTCATCATGGAGTTCAGGTTCCAGATTATCGGGCATACCTCCCCAAGTATCTACGAGATAGAGATATGCGGTCTTTTCTCCATCAATATATGTTGCATGAACAATAGTTTCCGCGCGAACATCAGATTGCCTAATAGTTACTCCAACTTCTTCCGCTGTCTCTCGAATTGCACAATCGAGAGGATTTTCTCACTCTTCGATCTTCCCACCTGGAACTGTCCAGTGTAGTGGCCAATTTCGTGACTTTCTCGATCGTTTCAAGAAAAGATAATACGATCCATGTCGAAGAATGATACCAGCAAACGAGGGAAGAACCATAATAGAAATATATTTATTGGGAAGAAATCTAAAGCCGAATCCACTTCATCATGCGAATAATTCGTGGAAAAATATGAACCTGAAAGATGGAGGTGCGTATTGCATAGAGGGCAATACATCCACCAATAATCCCAAAAAACCAACCACCGAGAATATCACCAGGATAATGAACTCCACCAATGACACGAGCTGATGCGGTGAGAAGTCCAATTGCAATGGTGATTCCGATTATCCACCATTTTCGGTAGAAATTCCAGAGTCCGACGAGAAGTGATGCTGTGAAAAGCGCATGTCCAGAAGGAAAGGAATTATCAATCGGATGGGGTATGAGTGGCTTGAATCCTCATGCTACTTCTTGTGGTGACATTCGCCATTGTGGGACTCAGAGATTGATAATCGCATGTACGATGAACGTGAGAATGATGATGAAGAATATTTCCAGTGCCCATGTGCGATATTGGTTGTTTTTCTTTGCGACTCCTGTGAGCCAGATGAAAAGGAGTACAAAAGCTCACCAGAGAACAATACTTTCGCCGATTATCTGGATGATATGTGCATATGAAGGGTCGACGAGTCCTCGGGTCCAGAGAAGTGCTGATGTATCAGCTTGAAGAAGAGATTGTAGCATGTCCGCATTGTAGCTTTCTACCAAGCTTTGTAAACACGCTTTACGAGAAATATTTGACAAATAATATTTTTTATTAAAATCATCACTCTATGAAATCTCTCCCAAAATTCTCAGAACATGCAGAACGAATTCTCTATCCAAAGAAAGTCCAGAATCGCAAGCGAATAAAACAGCTTCTTAGTGTTGTTACTGGGGCTGTTATCACTTTGACACAAATATCATATCGTGAAGTGGAATGTCTTCCCGACATGAAATATCCATGACTCAATCAGCTATGAGAAACTCTTTCTCCAGAAAATGTTTGTAAATTCTGAAATAATACAAAAGAAATTCTTTCCCAGGAAATAAAAAGCCTGACAGCCAAAAATATTCTCGAAACGGATGAGTGATTTTGTGTGTTGGATTATTCATGAAAAACGAAAACAGTATGTGTCGAAATGAATCTACGTTTTATGAATAGTATAAAGATTACAAAATGGAAATAACTATATTATCGAAATCTATCTTTTCTATAACAATATTTGTTCTATGGTTATGAAAACATAGTACTAAAATTTGCTTTTCTTTTCGTTTTTTCTATAATCCGCCCCACGGTGGGTTACTCAAGTGGCTGAAGAGGCGGGTTTGCTAAACCTGTAGGGTGCCGCAAGGTGCCGCCGGGGTTCGAATCCCCGACCCACCGCCATCATTAATATACAGCGAGAAAGGAAGTTATAAAGACTTCCTTTCTTTTTTGAGTGGGCGAACCTAAAAAAAGCTCTCCAGAGCCACAAAGTGACGATGAAGAGCTAATATTAATGACTATGGTGCACAAATGACGGCACGTACACGAACTGCCATAAAGCAATTTGTGGAGAATTACGATAGAGTAAAGGAACTTGCTACTAATGGGTAGAACAATTTTCCATTCATTAGTTGACTCCTATTTTGCTTGGCATATAAAAAAGCCTTTTACAATGAGGTAATTTCGGGATATGGAACTTCTTATATTCCAGGTAGGAAATCGAACTGCTACTTATTTTCCATATAAAAATACTTCCAAAAGATAGAAACTACAAAATATTTCTATACAAAAAGTATGGATTTTTTATTTGACTTTCCTTACAAAAAATATAGAATCCTTATGTCATTGCACATTAAAATATCGAAGCTTGCATCTGGAATTGGTAATAATGCCTATATCCCTTTTTGGGGTAATGGAAGTATTACTTTTTGCAATGGAAAGGTAAGGCTTTTCCGCCAGCACGAGTAATCGCTATAAGTATCAGAATTGGATGGACTAGACTAGGACTGACTAGATACTAGATAATGCTAAAAGATATTATGGTTACTTACTTGGCTTGCCGAAAGTGTTTTCATAACAGTTTACTAAAATGAAAATGCACGAGGGGTTCAATCGCAAATTGGATTGACTCTTGAGGGGGATTCCTACCAACCCAGATGGGTTTAAGAGTTCAGTCCAATGAACGATGAATTCCTTAGCGCTCGAAAGAGCTTATTTCTAAGAACTTCTCAATTTATGGGCAATAATCCCTCAAACCGAAGTATAAAACGTACCAGGCTTCGATATCCCCCTCAATCAAAATGAGGATTATGGGACACAAAAAGCTTGATTCGTATCTATGTGATCCTTAAAGTATTAAAGAAAGCATACGATGTCTTCACTGACTTCTTCCTCTAATCCTCATTTTCCTTTTAGAAACTATGAAAAAATTTTCCTCATTTCTTAAGGAACTTCGAAACTCGGCAGAACTGAACCAAAGTCAGTTTGCAGATATTATGGAAGTTTCCCCACTCCTCATTACATTACTTGAAACTGATAAAAAAGAACCTTCGAAGAAATTTGTAAATAGCCTTGCTGATAAGCTCTGAGTGAAATCCAATTCCATTCTTCCGCTTATATCTGATGAAGATATAGATCCGAATGCTCTCTCAGGGATCGAGAAAAAACTCATCCAAACCGTAGATGCGCTTCAAATTATGCTTATCAGGAAGAAAGCTAAAAACCTTAGATCCTATGCACAGAACGCTTAAGATATTCTCAACGGGGGTCTTATCCAAACGAAGTGGTATTCCAGAAAAGCATTTACTCAAATGGAAGAACTTAACGTCTAAAGATAGAAGAAGATTATTTTTTGATCACAGTGATTCAGAGCCTGAGAAATGAAAATACATTAGGGTCGTGAAAAATAAATCATTGATGAAGAAGTTTCATATCTGGATAGGAGAAGAGCTTAAAGAATTGGATTCTTCCTTGCCAGAAAATATTACTTGAGGGGTATCGAAAAAGTCGATCATAAATGCGATGAGTAGGCATATCCGAAAAAAGGAAAACTGTTTTATGAAATCTGATATTAGCCGATTCTTCGAAAGTATTCCCCGAGAACGTGTATACTCCTTATTCTGTAATATCCTTCAATGTAGTCCAGAGGTAGCTGAAATTATTACAAATACTATAACCTTTCCTCCTGGTTCCCTAAAATCCCCAGAAGATAAGCCTCATACTTTAGCCCGATGACTGCACGTATCCTCACGAGTTGCTATATGGGCATCTATACAATTTTTCAAGAAACTTGAAAATGAACTGGAGAAGAAGTATAAACGTCTAAAACCAAGAATTACATTTTATGTGGATGATATAGGCATATCTCTCCTTACGACAGATCTTAGTATCGCAAAAGAAGTAAAAGAATGGATTCTAGGCTTTACTCAAACAGCAGATAAAAATATCAATTTTCTCACTATTCATCCAGAGAAGACACAATATAGCATACTCTTATCTCTCGATGAGTATGTGGAGTATCTTGGAGGTAAGATATACATAAATAGAACTGATATAAGCGAAGAAGGCTTACAAAAAAGCAAAGATCTCTACAGCCAATTTCTTCAAGAAAAAGATCTAAAGAAAAAGGTTAATCTCTGAAAACAGATACATTCCAAAGCAATATACCGAAAAAGAATAAAAGCAGTCTCCAGTAAACAACCCTAATCATTTCGACAAAAATGGGTAAGCAAACGATTGAACAATATCGAAGAATACAAGTCCAAGATATACAATGAAGTCTAGGGGGGATAGATCCTGGACTCTGTACAAAAGAGAATCCTCTCTCGCTCTTTTTATCAACAAGCCTTTTTCCTGTTCAACTAGTAGCCACTCCGTGTAATTATGGTTGATATCGATGGTGGTTCGTCTGTCCAAAAACCTTCAAAAAATGCCTGTATTTGTACTTTTCTCCTTCGGATGGTATGTATTATAGTCGGGAAGCATTAAGTCTCTCCTATGACTCAAAATATGCCTCTCGTGGATTTAGAATATTTAAGTGGGCATCACGAGATCGAGAAATAGAATCTGCGCTTCAGGAAGTACATAAAACATATATAAAGGGTGTACCAACAAAGAAATATGCTAAGATTCTTCGCCTCAGAAAAAGAAGACTCTCAGAGTCTTTGAGAAATTATCTTCCTGTGATTGGGAGAAATACTGCACGGTATGAGGAAAGGTACTGAAGACTCATTTAAAGTTCCATTGGTTCCAGAGTGCTCTCTTTACATTTTTTATTATTTAATATAATGGACCTGTTATAACCTTTAGAGATGTTATGGATGATAAAACAAGGGATTTTCTTCATTTTTGTGATAAATTAATAGAGAGATATAGTGAATTATGAGTTACTAAAGAAGAACTAGAGGATTTCTGACGTCTATGAGTTATGAAGATGCTCTTCTTTTCAGTGGTTGCAATGAATAATGGTTGACAGAACCAGATAATAGATGAAGAAATATTCAATAACTTCTGGGCATTACCTAATGGACCAGCAGAAAGTGATTGTTATAATGAAATATATACTGAATATAATCCAGTATTTGAAAATAAACTGAGAAATAGGGAATTTAGAAATATTTCCCCAAAATCTGGTTCGGTTATTGAGTTAATGGTAAAGAGTATTCCTACCATACTTTTTACAAAGACAACCTTCGAATTGGTTCAAATATCACATCGTTTTGGAAGTTGGATAAATGCCTATAAAGAAGCTGTTAAAAATAATAGAAAAGCATCAAAGATGGATAATGATCTTATAAAATGAGAGGATATATTTCTAGCCGTAATTTAGTAAATGGAAAATAAATATCTATACATAGTTACTCAATGCATAAATTGATCTATATTTGATGATAATTGGGAAGTTGACGAGGAGCAAAATGGGCAAGAAGTAATTGAGGGTGCTCCATTGCCGAATGCTATGTATTCAGAATTTGCTCGCAGTATAGAAACCGTTATTGAGGAATTTAAGAAAAATGTAAGTGAGAAGAAAAATATAGTTTTTGATGTAAATCGGGATTTTCTTTCTGGGGAAGAACAAACAGATCCTGAAGAAATAACTATCTATCTAGTAGAGGGGTTATGTAGGTTATTTGAGATTGAAGTAAGTCTCTTTGACGAAAAAAAGACTCATTATGAGCGACAGGCACTTCAGGCAAGACTATATCAGCATTGGACCTACCTAGATGATCTTTTGGAGGCTTTGAAGAGAAATATTGAAATTTGAGATAATGACTTGAATGAAATCAATGAAACTTGGGATAGATTTAAGAAATATATTAGCTTTATAAGGAATAAGTCAAATAGAGAATGGGTTTCTGAGAGGTCTTTTTTTGAGCCTTATGAGCATTTGATAAAATTAGAATGAATGCTAGATCCTCAGAAACGAAAATATCAAAGAGCGTCTAGCTCTAATACTAAAGATATTGAAGGTCTTATAAAGAAATATTACGATTCTTGTATTGGTCTCTATCCACATACAAACCTTATAACAGAA
Source organism: Candidatus Gracilibacteria bacterium (assembly GCA_028687475.1). Lineage (NCBI taxonomy): Bacteria > Candidatus Altimarinota > Candidatus Altimarinota bacterium. The sequence goes on from JAQUAB010000004.1 coordinate 87,066, forward strand.
TGCAGGAAAAAGGATGTAGAAATTGATTTTCTCAATGTTAATGCTGTTGATTTGTATATCTATTTTTGATACTTAAAGAATTTTCAATATGACGAGAAAAATCATTTCTTGGCTTATAGGGATATGGTCAATATTTATGAAGAATATTACAAAGTACATAAAAAGCCACAGAAATCTTCCATTGAGCAGGAAATATATGAAACCAATAAAACGTACTTCTCAAACTATTTAGTTTCCACTTTATGATGTGCTATTCTTAATGATGGAAGACTATTAAATATGAATCGTGATCAAATTGATGAAGTAGTTCATCAATGCGAAGATCTAATCCTAGAATCAAGATCATCTTACTTTACGCATCATAAATTAGCAAGACTATACCTTCATACTGCCAAATTATATATCAAAAGATGATTTTATAGAAAGAATAAAGACGGAGAACCTATATCTACTTTTGCAGAGATTAAAGAGCTTCTAGATGATGCTAAAAACAATATTTGAGTATCTATGACTAAGTATGGTACGCCCGACGGGGCATTGTTGAGGTTTTATCCAGACATTGAAATCATAAAAGCATCTAAGATATACTCCTTATCAGGATTTATACAATTCTATGGGTCAAATTTTGATACCAGAATTCTTAAGCTTCAATTTGATAGCAACGAAGCTAGTATGGATTTTTTGTTAGCTAAACAAAAGGAAGAAAATGTAGAGATGATTAAAAAGCAAGTTGAGATGAGTGAAAGTCGAGTCTCAAAAGGTCATACTGAGACGCTTTGAATTTTTGCAGCATTTGTTCTGTTCGTATCTTGAAACATACAAATATATCAGTATGTCTGATGAATAAAATCAGCAATAGTCTTTATGATTGGTTTTGGAATGAGCATATTATCCTTTGTTCTGGTGTTAAGGAGAGCGCAGATAAATAAAAGTATTTTAATATTAACGGGTATATTGCTTATCAGTACAATCATCTATTTACTAGCGGGAGATGATTATCCATTATATAATGACAAGTATATTGATCACTTTAAAGAGGAACTATTTAAAGATCTAAAGGAGAAAAAGGATCTTCCAATGGGTATTCAAAATGCAATAGAGAGCTATAGTAAGTAAATTTCTTGTCTCAAGGCTTACTTTTCATATACTATTCGTGCCAGAATAAGTATTTTTTTAACCTTTGTTTTTCTGTATTAGAACAATGTAGGGCAACTGAATGTTGCTCCCCTTTTTGTGCTAATGCAGAGAAAGTACTTGTTCTGGCGAACATAAGAGCCTTCGGTTGCCCTTTTTGTTTGCCAGGACGACATTCTGGTAGTGATTTACTTCATTACCATTTATTCCTATGAAAACCTGTCCATATTGCGGAGAAGAAATTCAAGATAAAGCCATAAAGTGTAAACACTGTGGCGAATGGTTGGATAAAGTAGAGATGAGAAAAAGAAAAGTAGATGAAACGAAAGAACTTATAAAACCAATCGCAGAAAAGGGATCTCAGATTCTGAATCATAATATCCTCAAACGAGGAAGAAATACTCTTTTCATCATTATAACATCCCTTCCTTTTTTCTATACTCTAGAAGGAATTGATAAGTTCGGATGAAGTTTCGGAAGTGCCTTATTTCTTTCGCTTCTTGTACTTCCCGAGATTGCCTTCTTTTTCTATTCGGTAGAAATGCTTCTTAAAAAAGAAGGGCACGATAAAGGTAGATCTTTCTGAGATTTCTTTCGTCTAGGGTCGCCAATAAAAAGATGGGAGTTTATCTTATTTCTCATCGCAATAGGAGTTACAATATCCTTTCTAAAAGAAACATACATTTCTGGAACATCCTATACGCCTATTTTTATCCTATTTGCTGTAGAGATATTATTCCTTGCAATAAAACGGTGAAAAGATCTCGGAAATGTAAGTGCAGGAACTTCTGTAATTTATAATATATTTCCACTTATCAATATTGCTATAACTCCCGTATACCTCTTTGGAAGAAGTGGAAGTGTTACTGGAGAGAGATTTTATGAAGGAAAAAACAAGATACTAATGATAGGATGAGTAATCTTATCTGTCGGGGTTGTTATCTTGCAAATTATCAGCAACTAACTATCATTATGTCTAGAAAATAAAGCCAATTCCTACAATCCAAAGCCGTCAACTTATTTCTTTGTAGCTTCTTTTTCCCCTATTGCCTTCTTGACGGCAGGTGGTAGTGGGAAAAGAGATTACAAAGATTTTTTATCTCATAAAGCCGTCAAAATGAGTAATAAAATTCCACAACAGTTCCAGAAACCAATCTTCGCCTATATGCGAAGGAGTACAACAAAAGAAGAACAAGGAAATTCTCTTATCCAACAAGAGGAGATGATCGATCGTATCACAAAAGAGTTGTGAATCAATATTGCCGACGTAAACACATATATTGAATCGAAAAGTGGCTTTGAAAATAAGACAAGGAAAGAGTTTGAGAGAATGATGAGCGATATAGACAAAAGCAATGGCTGATGCATTATCTTATGTCGAGATAGTGCTCGATTATCTAGGAATGAAACTGATAGTTTAAGCATTACAAATAGAATATTTTGAGACAATAAAACTCCTAAAAAGATAAAAAGTATTTTCTTCTTTCGAGACTATGAAATAGAAGAATGGAATGATAAGAGTGATAAAGAGAAGATAAAAACGGAATTGTTCAATAACTACCTTTTCTCAATTAGAAATGGAAAGATTTGCTTTCAGGGTACACTTAGGAAACTGGATAAAGGAGAATTTCCGAGAAAACCACCACACGGTCTATCAAAAGTGGGTCTGAATTGAGAATGATGAGTAAAAAGAAACGAGCCAACCTTGCTCAGGCAGAATGAGAAAATGCCTTTTATTAAGCAAGCTTTTGAGATGAAAGCAAAATGAAGAACAGCTAAGGAAATATGCAAATATCTGAAGAAATATGCAAATATTAATGTATCAACAAAAAATATTGTGGAAACAATAATTAGTAATACTGTCTATATTGGCGAATATACTGAAAAGAAAACAGGAACAATTTTTAATAAGATCAATTTCTGGGAAAGAAAACCCCCTATCGATCGTGATCTTTGGGAGATGGCAAATAATAATATCAAAAAAAGAGGGTTTGGTTTCTGAGAATTACAAAAAGAGCATATAGCTCCTTGAATTCTCAGATTGGAGACAGGTAAACTATTATCTCTCTATAAAGCCAAAAAGAAATATAATGCTTATCAAACTGAAATACCTTGAGAGAATGGAAAGAGAAAGTCGATAAGCCTTATGGAGACCAAATTAGTAAAGGAATTCCTAGATCAAGCTATTCCAAAGGTTCTTGATATTTGTTACCAACTCTACTGATGAGTAGATCTCAGAGATCACGAACAATATGTGCATTCACTGAAAAAGAAAGAGGTAACCGAATTCCTAAATGAAATCAACGAATGGTATCGTGATATGTATGCCACCACAGGGAAAAGCATATATGATTTTCAAGCGAAGAGCATAGAAGAATATATTGAGAAGGTAAAACAAGAACAAACATATAGTAAGGAGGTATTCTTTTCTGACTCTATAGAAAAACAGAACAAAGCTATCAATTACCTTGAGCAAAATGTAATGAAGGACTCCTGACTCGATCCTGAGGGACAAGAGTTTTATGAAGATATGATAGCTTGAGTGCGAGAATCTTTAGCAAAAAAGAAAGGTGCTTATGCAACATTGCGTAAAGCTGTTACAAAAGAAGAGATGGTTCAGGAAAAGAAAAAACAAGAAGCAGAAATAGAAAAATTAACAGAACAAAAAACATTACTGGAGAAAGAAAAAAATGAGATTGACCTTAAAGCTTTCCGTCTTTGATATGATGCAAGTGTGGCAAATGCTATGAAAGAATCTACACAAGAGCAAATCAAGGCGTTGGAAATACAAATTCAAGACCTTTCTGAAAGTAGTGATTTTGAGCAATACCTTGTTAGACTTCCCGAAATACTCAAAGATTTACACGAACTTGCAAGTAAGGTGCTATCCGAAGCGGATTATCAGGATTCTCGTGATGAGATCCGTCAACTCATCCAACTCGTATCACACGAACTTACACTAACTACCAAAAAAGAGCTTAAAGTAAAGCTCTTTGAGGGTCTAGAAAATCTAGAAATTGTAAAAATGTGAAATGGTGCAACCAGCAGGGCTCGAACCTGCGACCTCCTCCTTCGCAGGGAGGCGCTCTAATCCAACTGAGCTATGGCTGCATATGACGGGCGCATTCTATATTTTTTTCTGAAAAATCAAATTTATTTTCTTGCCAGGCTCTATTATTCACTCCTCGGCATACCATAGAAGTCGAATCCTTTCATATCCGTCATGGATTTTGTGATGTAGTTTTTCTTCTTTCCTTTCTTGAAAAATCCGCGTTCATCGATGATTCCCATTTCGATAAGTTGATCAATATTTTTGGTTGGGAGTTTCTTCTTTGGGAATGCTTCTTTATTTTGGTAGTATCGAGTTCTTTTTTTGTAGGAGAGATTGAATCGTGATTGTTTGTTCTCATTTCCCGTATAGACAAGGGCCGCCTTTTTCTTCCCTTTCGAGAGTTTACGAGCGGCAGCCTGTTTTTTTACGAGACGTGCAGAGAGTCAATGGCTATTCGCCATAATTATGAATTTTGAATTATGAATTTTGAATTTCGCGATAGCGAAGTATGGAGCGGGGAAACGGGTTCGAACCGTCACACCCAAGGGTTGAAGCCTTAGTACACTCACTCTTTTATGTTACCCCCGCATGAGATAATGCATAATTACATAGAAAAAATGTACAATGCAGAGCACGGGCAGTATATAAAATACAGTACAAAAGTCAAAAATCTCTTTCGTTTTCAAAAATCTTTTTTATAGTGGTGCCATGACTTCACATTCTGATATACAACTTCTCGACGAGATTCTCTTGGCTCTTATTTCTGATGAAACGATAGTGACAAAGGATGACTTCCACCGACTGAAGAATACGATTCTCGCGAAATACAAGAAAGAAACAGCTCCCACTGCGATTGAGCTTATTTCACGATACCAAGAACTTATCGATGATGGAACTCATGAAGATATTTTGCGCGTTCGAAAAGTGCTTCGCAAACGTGCGATCCGCTCACTTTCTGGCGTTTCAGTGATTTCGCTTCTGACGAAGTTCTGGTGATGTCCAGGTAAGTGCATCTATTGTCCGACCTATGACAATCTCCCAAAGAGTTATATCACAGATGAGCCTGCCGTTCAGCGTGCGGAACTGAATCAATTTGACCCATTTCGTCAGGTGCAGAATCGTCTCCAGTCACTCACTATGACAGGGAATGCGATCACGAAATGCGATGTGCGCATTATTGGAGGAACTTGGAGTGTGTATCCACGAGAGTATCAGGAGGATTTTATCCGGAATATTTATGATGCTCATACCGCATTCCAATATCAGAAAAACAAAAAATTAGTTCGAGAAAATAAAGATTCACCATTCGCCGCTTCGATAGATAATAGTGATTCCGAATGGGTTCCATCGAAAACGCTTGAAGAGGCAAAAACGCGAAATCAAACAGCAGAGAGTCGTGTGATCGGGATTGCCATCGAGACGCGTCCGGACTGGATTGACGAGGAAGAGATCATTCGATTGCGTCGCTATGGAGTGACTCGCGTGGAGATAGGATACCAGACAACGATCGACAGTATCAACGAGATGAATAGACGCGGACATGGAAATAAGGAGTCCATTCGTGCCACGAGACTTCTCAAAGACGCAGGATTCAAGGTCGTGGCTCATATGATGCCTGGACTTCTTGGTGCAACACCAGAGCTTGATAGGGAATCTATGCAAGCCGTATTTTCGAATCCTGATTTTCGTCCGGATGAACTCAAGATGTATCCTCTTGTTGTCACTCCACATTCTGAACTGGAAGAAATCTGGAAAAGATGAGAATTTGAGCCATATGATGATGCGACTCTGATTCCACTGATGGCGGAACTCCAGACAATGATTCCTGAGTATGTCCGACTCAATCGCATGTATCGGGATATTCCAGCGGGTCAGATTCTCGCAGGATCGAAGGTTGCGAATCTCCGTCAGATTACCGAAGCTAGCATGATTGCGCGCTGACTTTATCGTCATGATATTTCTGCGCGAGAAATCCGGGCAAAAGAGAATAATCCAATAAATGCAATATTGGACATTCAATTCTACGAAGCAAGCGGAGGACATGAATATTTTCTTCAGTTCATTGATCCGGAAGATAGAACGATATTTGGATTGGCACGACTTCGTATTTCATCACAGTATTTCACAGGAGAAAAACACTTTCTCACAGTGTTAGAAAACACTGCTATTGTACGCGAAGTGCATGTTTTTGGAGATCAGCTTGCTCTTGGTGCACGTGCAGATGGAACCGGTCAACATATGGGATTCGGTCGTCGTATGATGCAAGAGATGGAGAGAATTGTTCGAGAAAAGTATCCGGAGATCCAGAAATTGGCAGTGATCTCATGAGTAGGAGTACGTCAGTATTATGAGAAACATGGATATTCACTCGAAGGGGAATATATGATGAAATATTTATAATACTATAGGTTGTATAGAGGGGAATGTATTGAATACAAGTGCCGAAAAATATTTCGTCTTTTTGCAGAGAATATCCAGTATACTCAGATATTGTACTTACAAATTAACTTCCCACTTCCAGAACTTCTCTATTTACTCGTAATTACTGATACATTGACAAAATAATGTTTTGTAATTAATCATTTGACATAAAGAAAAATATCTGCTATCTTCTTCACGTATTATACATATACAAAGAAAAATGTCTTCATATTTCCCCTTTTTTTTGTCACAAAACCTGTATAATACGCTCGTCTTTTATTTCTTTCACTTTTCCTCTATGAGACTTTCTACTCGTGGTTTTACTCTCGTTGAACTCATGATCGTAATCGCGATTATCGGTATCCTTGCTGCTGCTCTCTTCCCGTCAATGACGAATTACCTCAAGCGTTCTCGTGACGCTGCTCGTACTTCGAATTTGAAGGATATCTCTACTGCACTTGGTGCATATTTTTCTGACAAAGAAGAATATCCAAGAGCTGGAGCTAACAACTGTGTCAATTCTGGTTCTACAGGACTTGATACTGTCTATATGCCAAAGGGAGTTCCTGTAGATCCTGTTAATACATCTCGTAATAATGGATGTGGACTTGCTCCAAAAGCTGGATATGGATATGGTTCTGGTACTATGGCTGGAGCCCCAGCATTTACTCTCACCGCGGTTCTCGAGAACCAGAATGGAGGAAACACTGGAGGTGTTGCAACCGCATATATTGGAAACTTTGCTGTTGCAACTCAGTTCTCATTCGAGAAGGGTACTGGTTCTGGTTTCATCATGTCGAACTAGTGAGCTATATCGACAAAAGTACTTTCCAGAAGGAGGGTACTTTTTTTATTTTCCAAGAAAGAGCATATTTGCATTTTTTATTTATAAACTATATATAGAATTTGTCACTAGTATTTTATTTTTAGATATGAAAATTTTACTATAATTCACTCGAGTTTTTTCAGAAGACATGTATCTTTTTGCATGAACTTTGTTTTATATTTTTTCTTTCCTCTATGTTTTTCTCCTCGAATCGAAATAAGTGATGATTTACTCTCGTAGAGGTTATGGTTGTGGTGATGATCCTCGGAGTATTATTCGTCTGACTCTATATGTGATTCCAGCCCTATATGAAGCGTTCTCGTGACACGAAACGCGTAGCGAATATGCTTCAGTATTCGAATGTTCTTGAGACATTTGATAAGAATTTTGATACATTTCCTTCTGTGTATGGAGCATGAGGAAGCCCTACTGCTTCTGGCTATTGTCTCTCAGAACTGCCTACACGATGAGATATCGCAGCTCTCGGAAATGCTGGAAAATTCAGTGCTCTCACTATTGATACCACACCTCCTCCACGTGATCCAGATCAGACTGTTGTTGTTCCTCCGTGCAGTCTTCCATGATCTTATGTGTATAGTCGACTCGATTATGGAGGTGGGAAACAGGCAGCCCTTATAGCTGCACGTCTGGAGATTCGTACCAGTGCCAATTATGGTACAGGCTCAGATCTTCTGAATCCATTGAAGTTCCAGGATGATACAAAAAAAGGAACTGTTCCACCAACGGCTTCCGATCAACTGTATGTTGTAACGAGACTACATTAGAGAAAGACGATTCCATAAGAGAGTTATTTACACGATAAATCTGAATTGACAATATTATTTTTTGTGATAAATTATACCAGTTATTTCATAACCATATATACATATGTCAGGAGGACACGGTCATGATGACCATGGAAAAGGAGATCATGGAGGCGGAAGCAAGTCTACTATTGACCTCGGAATCTCAGGAATGATTGGCAGTTTCTTCGGAATCGCCAGCGGAGCTGCACCAATGAAAGATGCTCTCCACTGAGGCGGAGGCGGCGGACATGGGCATGGCGGACATCACTAAAAACAAAATCCCTTCTATTTTCGGAAGGGATTTTCTGTGAAAAGCTGAATATCTATAGCAAAGTGCGATGTACAGAGGACTTTTTGTTCTTTTACAATTTATTTATTCAATGTTCCTAATGTTTTGAGTTTCTGAAATCTTGATTCTGAGTTTCATTGAAAAGCCTTTCTTCCAGTCATATTAATGTCAAAAGAGTCAATATATTTCAGTCTTCAGTCTCTCGTTACAATAAGATTCTCATCACCGTATAAATCTATGGTAAATCATTCTTTTTTTAAGGATCTATACCCACATATAAATAAGTCAATATCATTTTGTAAATCATGATTATATTCCAATTCTCTAACTAAGAATTCAAAATTTTGTTCTGATCAGAAAACATCATATGCTATTGTGACGGGTGAACAAAATGCTGTTATCAATTCATGAGTTCATTCTATCTCTCAAGGTTTCTCACTCACAAAGGCTTGCATGGGAACAATGTCACCCAGATAATGACGGAGTTTTCTATACTCTTCTCTAACTTCCTCTAATTTCTCAGAACCAAGTCTGGACTTCTTTACTAAAACCCTGATTGCCCGACCATCTTCTATAAAGTTCATAAGTACAACAGCACGACAATTGGAACCAAGAAGTTTTTCCTGTCTGTGGGCAATATCGGTTGGTTGGATTTCACCTTTTGTATAAGCAACGAGGGTATCTTTCTTTATCATACGAAAGGAATCTGAATATTATGGAAGTATAGCATGAGTTTTAATCTTTCGCAAAAGAAAATAGTAGAGATTTTTTTGATAGTTACCTTCATTTTATTTTTGCGTGCAAAGTTCTAATTTTCTTTAGTGTCGAACTATCAGCCAGCCATGATAGTAGACTGTATCACAAAATATCCACTACGGTATTTTGACTAACAACATTCAATATTTTGAATTGATTGTGATTCATACAAAAAAATAATAATACTCATATATTATTGAATATTATTATTTGTCAACTTGTGAATTTATTACTGTACTATCACCACCACCTTCGGCTCTTTCCCTATCTCATAGAGACAGAGGTCACAGACCTTGCGTTCGACATGAGAAACGAATGAATCTGCATCCTTGAATCGAGAGAGATCCTTGAGAATATCCTTGATCGCGGTATCGAGGGATTTCTCGAGATTCGGAACCTTGTCGACAGGAGGAAGTCCGACGGTCTGATACTTGATAGCGAAACCAGAATTTTTCTTCACAATACCGATTACCAGCACTCCCTGAGAAGAAATCTGGAAACGATCATGAAGTTCTTTCTCTGCACTATATCCTACCATGCGACCATCGACCGTGATGAGCTTGTGTGACGCGTATTCATCCGTCTCACGGATGGAATCTTTCGTGAATTCGAGGATTTTCCCATTCTTGAGAATGACGACTTTATCTTTCGCATATCCGAGTTCATACGCATTGCGAGCATTTCCACGAAGCATATGTGGGAATCCGTAGATTGGCACATAGTATTCCGGACGAATGAGATTGATCATCTTTTTTGTATCCTCTTCGCGAGCATGTCCACCAGCATGGACTTCTGATTCCTTGTAGTGGTGAATCTTCGGACCTTGTTGGGTAATAAGATCGAAAAGTCCTTGTACCGCACGTTCATTCCCTGGAATGACTGAAGAAGAGAAGATAATCGTATCATCTGACTTGAGTGTTGTATCACGAGATTCTCCTGTGACGATGCGCATGAGAGCCGCATAACGCTCGCCCTGAGCACCCGTACAACAGATAGTGATATCCTTGTCTGGAAGTTTCGCCGCATCTTCCATAGAAATGATAGTTCCTGGCTTTGGTCGCACGTATCCGAGCTTGATGGCGATGTCGATATAGTTATTCATCGAACGACCGAGAAGCACGACCTTGCGATTGTATTTCTCTGCAGTTGAGATGATGAGCATCACGCGATCGATAATCGAAGAAAATGTCGCCGTAATGACACGACCTGGCGCTTTCTCGAAAATATCCTCGATAGAATGAACCACCTCAGATTCAGAGATAGAAGAACCGAGAAGATGAGCATTTGTCGAATCAGAAAAAAGAGCACGAACTCCGCGATTCCCAATCGTTTCGAGATATTCGAAGTTCGTCGATGGGCGATTCGGAAGTGGTGTACGATCGAACTTCCAGTCCCCTGTATGAACGAATCGTCCAACAGGAGTCTCGATGAGAAGCCCAACAGAATCAGGAATCGAATGATCTACAACGAATGGAGTGATCTGAAAATGTTTCCCGAGCTGAATCGGTTGATAGCGAACATATTCACGAAGATTCGGAAGTGTCGCACCCATATCTCCTTGCTTGAGTTTGATAAGCTCGTAGGCCATAGCTGTCGCGTAGAGTGGAGTTGAACGGCCGAGTTGTTCCATGAGAAAGTACACTCATCCGATATGATCGATATGTCCGTGTGTGATACATGCACCGACAACTTTTTTCCCACGACAATACGTGAGATCAGGAATAGAAGAGTTTATACCGTATTGATACTGATCAGGAAACTGGAGTCCCATATCTATGATAATCATCTCATCTTCATACTCGAATCCCATACAGTTGAGACCCACTTGTTCCGTACCACCGAATGGTATGACACGAAGTGTTTCTTTCTGAAGTGGTTTTACTTTCTCTTCGTGTTGTCCGAGGAACTTCTTGAGTGCTTGAACCGGAGTGAGAAATGGATAAGAGCGTTTTGCCTTATAGGAATCCTCGAAGATGAAAGAATCTCCAGGACGGATATTGCTCTGGATTTTCTTTCCAGAATCGAAAAAGCTTCGTGGAGCTCATTTCTCTTTTGGAGAAGCTCCCGTATTGCTTTGAAAGCGTTTGTTTCGCATAATAAATATTGGTTAAGAAATTGTCATTCCGTAGCAAAGCGAAGGAATCGCTTTTTTATTTGCTTATGAGAAAAAGGATACTATTCTCATAAAATTATTGTGAAAGGGATGTCTACGGCATGACAAAAACATTCCCTTTTCTTTTTCTATCGTTCGATAATAATCGGCATCACGACAGGAGTACGTCCCGTGAGAAGGTAACAGTATTTCGTGAGTTCACGACGAAGAATCTGAACGAGTTCAGCACGTTCGATTTTCTGATTTGCGAGAATCGTCTGTTCATAGGTATGTCGGATTCACTTGAGCACTTCTTTGTGTACCATCATCATCTCCTGAGCATGGACGAATCCGCGAGAATCGATGAAAATATGCCCAACAATAGCTCTCGCATGAATATCTTCTTCGATCACAAAAGTCAAAACTCCATTTTCCGCGAGCAGTTCGCGATCCTTGAGCGTATATCCCGCCTCGACTCCAACAGAATTTTTATCGATATAGAATGTATCGAACGTGAATTTGAGCGTATTTTTCGAGATATTCTTTCGAGAAATATCGACAATTTCACCAGGAGTGAATGTGAAATTCTTCGCACCATGAAGAACGAATGATTCACCTTCTGGAAAAAGTGAGAAAAATTGTGGATGAGTACTATTTTTCGAAGATGCAGGAAGAAATATTCCATCTCCATCGAGAGAAACTATCATCCCACCATCACGATTTTCGAACAGAAATTCTCCTACTTTTCTGTCATTCATTCCTGGAGAAAAAATCTCAAAGAATCGACATTTATCGAGAAAATCTATATCTTTCACATTGCTGCGAATATATGCAATAACATCTCTCGTAGCATATACATGAGGAAAACCAAGTGCATCGAGAACTATTTGGAAAACTTCAATATCAAATTCTGGAGTGAGAAGTACCCATCCGATAAGACGATCTTTCTCACTATATGGAAGTCGCATATCCGGAAAAGATTTGTACGTTTTGCCGCTCGAGAAAATCTCCGAAAATCCAGTTCCAAAAAGAAGTGTTCCCTCTCCTCCACGAACAATCATGAATGGATCAGTATGTTTCACATTCGAGAGAACTGTGAGGCGAAGCGACTGATCTCATCCTTGTGGGAAAAATGATGGCTTCATTGATTCGATCAGTTTTTTGAGTCCTCCTTCTATCTCGCGAGGCGGCGTTACTGATTGACTTGCCCTTGAAGGACTCGGTTTTTTTTGAGGAAATGGCTTCTGCACACGAGAAGTATCATTTCTTGCATTTTCATGATTGCGCGGAAAAAATGGCTTTTTTGCCTCAGAAGATTGCGGCGCAGACGAACCACCTCAGAAAGTGATATCATCAGTATCACCAAAAATATGTCACATAGAATGGACGGAAAAATAGATAAAAATTCGTAGAAACTACGACTGGCAATGCCAGAAATGTCACAAACCCAGAACACAAACGAAAACAATGCAAAGAAAGAATCGTTCAGTAAGTATAGTTGTTATATAAAACTCTGGATTTGATCGACAAATCTCTAAGAAAATCATTTCGCAGAGATATATCGACCAGAAGAATTGGAAGGATTATATAGATTCTTGTAGGGAATACAAATATTTTTGTACTGAGATTGGAACTTTTGTTGTATCCCACAGATAGTTCGGAATCTTCCCGATGCGATAATCGGTGTCCACGAATTCTCCCTTTGTGAATACATATTGCGAAAAGAAGAGATATTTTCGTCTGAGGGAATCATTCTTCATAGCACGATCCGCAAAGTCACGATTATGAAAAATATAAAAAACAAATGATTCCGCAAAGTCCTCATACTTATTGGTTGATGCATATCCAGAAACAAAATTCGACAGCGTTTCGCCTGATTTCTTGGTTGTTTTATTTTGCCAACTGATTCGATAGAATATATTCGAAGGATCTGAATAACCAGCAAGGGTGTAGATATCTACATAGTGTCAGAGTTCATGAACCAACAGCTTCAGGAACTCACCATCCCGAAGTATAGAAGAAGAAAGAGTGATTGATCGTCATTGTATTTTTCCTCGCGGTTCCTTCTGATTCGTATCTATGACTACTGAGAGGGAATTGTACTCGAATCAGAGTTCATTGGAATTCAGGACTTCTTCTATGATTTTTTTTCGTGCATCGAGATTGTACTGGGTTCAAAGAGTATTCACTACATATCCTTCACCCGCATATAGTGGGAAAATCAAGGAAAAGCTCGCACAGATGAGGAAGATTCCTCGTAGAACCATGAATTTATAGAGAAAGAAATTGATTGATAAAGCCAATGAATATGTCGATCAAACCAAATGCAGCTAGAATCAGTATCAGTCCAGCTATTGCATAAATTGCCGTAGATTTTGCGTGTTTCAACTTCTCATCATCACCATAAGCTGTCGTATACTGGATACCAGCCCATACGAGAAATGCAATCGCAAATACCGCGCCAAGAGCAATTGCTCGTTCCACGATAACAGTTACACGATCACGGATTCATTCCACATCATCTCATTGGGATGGATCTACACCGATAGTATCACTCCCACAGCTCTGTAGAAATTCTACAGCATTCGATGAATCTACACTACAGTATGCTGCATGAGTAAAAGCAGGGAAAAATACAAAATTGCAAAAACCAGTAAAAAGAAATGTGATAATGAGAAGAATTTTTTTCATAATAACTAGAGAGATAATCCAGAAATAATAACAACAAAAGTATAAGCACATGCTATAGCAATCAATCCGATTGCACCATATGTGAGTGATTTAAAGGCTTTTTTCATTTTTTCCTCATCTCATTCGGCTGTCATGAGTTGGTACCCAATATAGAGTGTAACACCCGTGATGATCAAGGGAACAGCTCAGCGGACAAGAACCTTTTCTATATAGGAGAGAACCATTTCTAGAGTCCAGCCATTTCCACTCTCACCAGCCCAAATATCACTCGATGGATTGACTCCTGTAGTAGATACTTCCGCGAAGATGCGAATGGGAAGAATAAAAAGAAGAAAAAAAAGATATTTCATAGAAAAAATATTAACCAATGCGAACATTACTGAGGATCTGAACAACACCAAATGCCATTCCTGCGACAAGAACTCAAATCAAAGAATAAATAAGTATATGTCGAGCCTTTTTCATTTTCTCGTCATCTCCCGCTGAGAGCATCATCTGAATGCCTCACCATGTTATCCCGATTACCCCGAGAACCGATGCTATACCTATCGCATAAGCAATAACATTCGAAAGAAGTGTGATAGCGTAACTCTCATCGGTTGTAGATGGTTGTATCATATCACTCGGAGAGACAAGTTCATATGCGAAAGCGCTCGATGTAAGCAAAAGGGCAAGAATGAATGAAAAAATCTTGTACATGGGCGAAAATTATGAATTAGATGTTCATGATATAAAGAACCATGCTGACGAGACCATAAGAGAGAAATGCGACAATCATGGCAATAATATTCCATTTGATAATAGTTTTTGCCTTGCTCGCCTTCTCAGAATCACCACTAGAGAATATATAATAATATCCCGCAATTACAAGCGATACACCAGCAATTAGCGGAACTGCGATGAGTAGGATATTGGAAATCTGACCGAGAATAAATAATATTGCACCCGTCCCTTGGAGTCCACCGCCGGCATATCCACCACCACCGATCCGCATAGGATCCATGTCCTGAGCAGAAATAGTAAAATCGGAACTCGTGAGATCATTATCTGCAAAGCTGTGTAGTACTGGGGCAAATACGGCAACAAGGAAAAAGTAGATTCGAAACATAATAAAAAATTTGATACAAAGTAATCATATCAGATAATACGAAAAAAGCCAAAAATTTGCAAAAAGCTGAGAATTTCATATTATACGCCCGATTTTTACTCTCATTTTTATGACATACATTCTCTCTCTTCTTTCTGTGATTGTGATTCTTCTCGTGATGATGCAAGCGAAAGGTTCTGGACTTTCTATTATTCCGAATTCCAACGATTTCGGGAAGTTCGAACGCCGTGGTCCAGAAAAGATATTACACAATATCACTATGGGCATTATTATTGCATTTATCGTGACAGCGCTTATTGCATACTTTATTGGATAATCATTTCCTAGATTGAGTGTATGATAGTTTCGGATCATGCGCTCATTTCTTTTTCTATGACTCTGAACTATAATGAAATCCGCAAAAAAGGATTCCTTTTTGCACCCATCATTGGACTTATTTTTCTAGTACACCTTATTGGAGTGTATGTGTATGAAGGTGGGGTATCTATGTGAGTAAGCGGATGAAGTATCAATATTGGACTAGTTGGGGAAGCTCCAGCAATTCCGAATCCTATCGATTATACGAAAAATAAATACCATGATCTCATACTGAAATTTCTGTTTCGATCACTCATCACCTACGATGCCAAAAAAGGTGAATATCAAGGAGATATTGGAACATGTGACATTCGTGATCTCTCGAAAATTGTCTGCGAACTCAAAAAAAATCAATATTGGTCTGATGGAACGCCCATTCAGGTAGAAGATGTCATTGCCACATATCAGGCGTTTCGAGCCAATGCAGATACGAGCAAGATGTGAGTATTTCTGAAGAGTGTGAGTTTTGTCTCTTCCGATTCAGGAAAAATAACCATCACAGCAAAAGAAAAAAATTCACTTATTCTCGATTTTTTGATGTATCCGATTGTGCGAAGCGATATGCTCGAGCGTATAAAAACAGGCAGAATCGGACAAGAGGGATATATCACTTCTGGTTCTTATAAATTCAGTGAGAAAAAAAAGGATACGGAGCATGGATATGATCGTGTCACTATCGAACGTGATGAGAAAAATGGAGGAGAATGATGGCTTGATAAATACCATTTTCTCTTTTTCCCTGATCTTGCATCTCTCGAACGCAGTACGGATAATCTTAGTATCATCATTCCTCCAGTCAAGAGTGAGAAAATTCTCTTGGGACCGAGGTTTGATCCATATGTGTATGCTATGTATGAATATATCGGACTTTTTGCGAATACTGATACACTCTCGACAGAGATGCGACGACAACTCTATGGTAAAATTGCTGAGAGTTTCTCGGGAAAGATTGATTCCAGTGAGCGCCCTGTGCAAAATATTTTTTCTCTCCAGACAGGCACAACGAGTCCTATAAAGCTCGAGAAAAATCTCAGTGATGTGATGCGAGCACTAGGATACACGAAACCGGATACACAGATAGCAGCACTCAATCAGCAAACAGGATTTCTCACAGGAGCAAGTATCGATTATGGAAATACCAAATATTTCACAGCGCCAACGAATAAAAAAATATATTTTTCTGAAGTTGCGACGGGTGAATTTCTCCTCTCTGGGAAAATACCAAGCACAACCAAAAATGTCTATATTAATAATTATCAACTTCGAGAATATTCAGAAGGAAGTACGAGTTTCAATTATCGGGTGAGTCTCGAGAGAAAAAATCTCATAGAAGGGAAAAATGAGTATATTCTCGAGCTCGGAGATGGAGATGGAAACAGGACAGCACAAGATTCTTTGACGATTTATTTTTCTCGGGATAGTCAGGTTCTCAACTCCATGAAGGAAAAAGTCGATAATGAATATCTCGCGGTACTCAATAGTTCCGATAAAGTTGCAGCAAGACAACAAGCAATAGAAACAGAAAGGACACGACTCAAGAGTCTCGATCCACGTTATTACTATAACAAAAAGGGAGAACCATTCGAGGTAAAAATTGCCTATAAAGATGATCCTCTTTCTCTCCAGACATATGCATGATATGTCAGTACTGCACTTCAGGATCTGAGTATCAAGAGTACGCTTGTTCCTCTCTCTACGAAAGATATTCAGTCCATGCTTTCTTCGGGCAAGAAGGATTATGATTTTATCATTATTCCCTTCGAAGCGAGTGGACGACTTTCTCGTATTGGTCAAGTATTTCTCTCGAGTGAGGCAAAAAATGGAATCAACTTTGCCAAGATTGAAAGTAAAACTCTTGATTCATTATTTGCTGAATTACGAGTCGCATCTATCAGAGAAGAAACAGAAAAAATCGAACAAAAGATTCTTGATTACATGCAATCAGAAGGATTTTTTCTTTCTTTATCGAGCCCACTTCATACACTTTATATCGATAAGAATCTCAAAGGAGTAAAATATATTGATACATTTCAAGATATTTCAACACTGCATACGGTACTCGCCACTGCGAGCATCAAGGATACGTATCTGATCCAGACAGAAGGGAAGTCAATCTCCAACTTCATAGTATGGGTTTTTCATAAAGCATTTTCGAACTAAGTTAGCTTCTTTCTCACATTATCATCTCTTATGAAAGAATCTATAGTGCTCTCTGCATGGGAACTCATCACCAAATTCCATTCTCTCAAGAAACTCAATTTCCTTCCGTCTTTGATCGGAATGCTCTGGCTTTTTCTTATTCTTGTATATCAAGCTGTTTTTACCTACGTTATTGTTTTTCACAAGAAAGATCAGTTCTTTGAAGCACTCATCCAATTTGTTCATAATGATTATTTTACCGAAGTAGTCGTGACCATTGCAGTCGTTTTTGTCCTCTATATGTTCCTCGCACCGCTCACAGAATGAGGAATCGTCGAGATGATTCATTCCTATAGAAAAAGTGACGGGAAGAAGTTTCATCGTACATTTCAGGGAATTTTTGATGGATTTCAACACTTTCTCCCACTCTTTGAGGCACACAATGTTGTCACTATATTTCGTCCGCTTGCGATTATCACGTTTTATATTTTTCTTCTTCGTATCTTCGGGAAAGAGTATTTTACCCCCATTTCTTGGGTAATGCTCATATATCTCATATTTTCGTTTTTCTTGAATATGTGTTTTTCGTATACGAAATATTTTATTATTTTCGAAGGAAAAGGAACGATTGCGGCGCTTTCTGCATCTACCGGAATGGCAGTTCGAAATATTGGTATCACGCTCCAGCTCTACTATACGATGATTCTTCTGTATTTGAGAACAATTTTTGTGTGAATTTTCTTTCTCGTATTTCCATTTATCGCTTCAGCGATTATTGCGTTCTTCACGATTATGAGTCTGAAGCTTATTTTTCTCTCGATATTTGGCATCATCAGTCTCATATTTTTCATCGTCATTGTCCATCTGAATTCGACGCTCGAAATCTTCATCGAAGCAACTTGGTACGAAGCGTATATGCTCTGCAAAAAGGAAGATGAAGAAAATGGCCATGGTCATCATGATTCACATGGAGGACATGATGAACACGCTTCGCATTATTCACACGATACCCCCCACGATAACCATGGGCACCACTAAAGAACGATAAGATATAAGTTATAAACTATAAGATTTCTCTCATCTCTCATCTCTCATCTCTCATCTCTCATCTCTCATCTCTCATCTCTCATAATGTCTTCTCAGGATCTCATCATCGAATACTCTCAAAACCCTCCCAATAAATGAATTCTCGAAAATGCGACAATTCGCTATAGGGAACATAACCGCGTCTGTGCTGATGTTGTCGAGGTATTTCTCGTCATCGAGGATGGCGAACTTCGACAGTTCATGTTCGATGGATATATGTCGATCGTCGCCACTGCCTGCGTCGCCATCACGGGCGAAATACTCGAATGATGGAAACTCGACGATATCCTCACACTGGGTGAATCCTTCGTCCATGAGAACATCGGAACTGATATATCGCCACGCCGTCGATATGCTTCTCTTATAGGAATCCTCGCCATAAAAAATGCTATTCATGAATTCTTGCAAGATGGGAAAGTGGAGGATTTTAGTGATATAGTTGTATAGAAAAAAGCCTGCACGAATGTAGGCTTTTGAATTGGGCTTCCCCGGATGGATTCGAACCACCGACCCTAGCAAAGCCATTTCCGTTATCCACTCTATTGGCTGGACGTTTTCCGTTACGGAACAAGACTTTCTCATCCGACTTGTCACCACCCGAGTTTCAGGATGATGCAAGAGAATACTAGTGCTCTACCACTGAGCTACGGGGAATGTCTCCTATCGTACACGCTGACAGAATGACGAATGGAATATATACATATCACTTGATAAGTCAAACATATATTGAATTATAATATTCTATATATAAATATCCATTCATACATATAGTGAAGATTTTTTATTACATATGGTATACCCGAACATTTTCGAATTTAGCTGACGATATCAGATAGAGTTCCGATAAACTTATCCACATCCTCTCTCGTATTGTAGATATAGAAACTCGCACGCAAACTTGCAGGAATCCCCATAGTCTGATGGAATGGCTCGGTACAGTGATGTCCAGAACGGACACAGATATTCGCGTCTGCAAGCATCTCTGCGACATCATTCGGATGATGGTTCGCGAAAGTGAAAGAGAATACTCCGAGACGATTGATTGACTCATGCGAGCCAAGAAGCTTCACAGAAGATGGAAGTTTTTTCACTTGCTCGAGCATATATTCTGTGAGTTCTTGCTCGTATTTCTCAACCACTTCGAATCCACCAATACTGTCGATATATTCAATCGCTGCAAGAAGAGAAACCGCGCCAGCAATATGGGGAGTTCCTGGTTCATGACGGAATGGGAGTCCTGCTGGCTCATATCATTCGAGTGTGACACTATTGATGGCGCCACCGCCACAGAATGCGGGATTCATCACTTTCAGAAGTTCTTTTCGTCCGTAGAAAAATCCGATACCCGTATCAGACATCACTTTGTGTCCTGTTCCTACGAAGAAATCGATTCCATATTTCTTCACATCGGTCTCCATATGAGGAAATCGTTGTGAACCATCGAGGATAAAGAATCATTGATTTTGAATTTTGAATTTTGAATTTTGAATTATCTCCTGTACCTTATCCAAATCCAACACCTCTCCTGTCACATTCGAAGCGCCCGTGAGAGAAACAACTTTCGCATGAGGGATTTTCGATGCAAGATCTCCATAATCAATCGTTCCATCAGCATGGAGATTCACCCATTCGATAATGATTCCATATTCTTCTGCGAGAATCTGCCAAGGCACCACATTCGCATGATGTTCTACTTTCGAAAGAAGTACAACATCACCTTTCTGGAGCATTCCTGATTTCACGAGCCCTCGAGAGAGAAGATTGAAAGCATACGTCGCATTGTACGTGAAAACAATCTCAGCATCAGAGTCGGCATGAAGTTTCTTTGCAACCGCTTTTTTCGCACGCTCATAGAGAAGCGAGCTCTCCATAGAGAGATCATAGGCTCCACGATGGATGTTCGCATAATTCGTCGAAAAATATGTCGAAAGAACATCAATCACCTTTGCGGGTTTCTGAGCACTCGAAGCAGAATCGAGAAAAACGAGATCAGGATGTGTCTGGAAAATCGGAAAATCAGAACGAAACATAGAAGAAAATATAAAGTTTAGAATCCCCAGAAAACACTTCCAGAACTGGTCGAAAGTGAATCGATGGATATGAGATATGCTCTTGCTTCTTCTATGATCGTAGGCCATTCTTCGAATTCTAAGAGGGATTCGAATATTTTTTTTGCATCATCGTATTTTTTTGCATCGAATAGGAGAATTCCTTTTTGGAGGAGAAAATTCGGGTTTTCTGAGGCTTTTTCTGGATCAGAATTCTCTAGAACCATCTGGGCTGCATCATGATCTCCTACGAGTCGGAGTGACTCGATATAGAGTGGTGTGAGCATGGATGAATTTTTGAATTTCTTCAGTCCATCCTCCGACCATGTTCGTGCACGTGTCAGATCTCATTCGGACAGAGCGAGCGACACACTCACTGCATAATCATCTTCTTTCACATCTTCTTCCTGAAGGAGATAGTTCATGACACGCATCAGAGCAGTCGTATCACCGAGAAGAGAATAGTTATATGCCAGTCGACGCTCGAGATCTGTTTTTGGTGTATATCCACCGAGGATCGCATTATTGAGAGAAAGATTCGATGCAACTATATCTCCCAGTTGACCATATACTTCGCCTATTCGTACGACAGATTCGAGATCTTGCGGATTCTTTTCGAGATAAGCCAGCAGTGTTTTTTTCGCATCCTGATACTTCCCGAGCTCATACTGAGAAAATCCAAGAATCTTCATCGCCTCCATATAATCAGGACGCACACTGAGAATCTCATCAGCAATGCGAGAACTCGCGCCATACATTCCTTGTTCATAGAGTTTCGCGGCGAGGGTGAGATTGCGATATTGGAAATCCGGACTGATTATTGTTGCTCCAGAAATCGTAGTCTGGAGATCGTGCAATGCTGAAGAACTACCACTATATTCATTGATCGTCACAACACAGTTATGAATTCCTGTATAACACACATCTATGACTCGATAATATTCTTGTGTTCCTGTTCCCATCGAAAATCTCACAACTTCTCCGACTCGGTCCATCTGAGACTCATCGAAGAAAAGCGATTGGAACATTTCTTTTTGTTCATCGGATGAGAGTTCAGCAATCGGAACTTGAACATAGTTTTCATACGCTGCTTTCCAGTTTTTCTCGAGGAAATACACATGTGCAATCTTTTTTCTCACTACTTGATCTTTTGGGAGTTTTTCTGCAACCTGAAGATAATATGCGAGGGCTTCATCAGGATTATTTCTCAGTGAATAGTAGTCTCATTTCCGGATACCGGATATATAGCTTTTTCGTTTCTTGGCGAGCTCAACTCGTGTATCAGGATCGAGGGATTCCTGGTAGGATTGGATAACTTTTTCTCATGAAGTGGTCGAAATATCTGTATTTCCATTTTCTGAAAAAATACATCATGAAAGAAACAAGACAGATATGCAAAAAATGAAGGCACGAATCATGTGTCTGATGATATCAAAAAGCTCTAAAAGCCCAAGAGAATTTCGGAGAAAAGATTGTCAATAGAGGCAATTGTCGTATACTTCGCCAAAATAAATTTTTATCATGTCTCTTTTCGATCTCAAATCCTATCACTACGAGCTACCATCTGAACTCATCGCTCAGGAAGCAACGCATCCACATCATGACGCTCGACTTATTGTAGTCGATAAAAAATCAGGAAATATCGAACATGAATGAATATTTTTGGATTTGGCGAAGATTCTCGAAAATGATCGCGTTCTTTTTTTCAATAATTCACGCGTCCTTCCTGCTCGAATTCCTCTCAATAATAGGGAAATATTGCGACCAGATGGAACTTCAGGAACTATCACGGATGGAGAAATTCTTTTCTGTCAGAAACTTCCTGGAGACACGTTCGAAGCGCTCGTTCGACCTGGAGCGAAATTTCGCATTTGAACCCGTATCCTTTTTCCAGAGTGAGAAATCGAAGTTGTCGCTGTCTCTGAATCGGGGAGAATATTGCGAGCTCATGGAGTCTCTATCGAGTATCTGATGGAGAAATATGGTGAACTGCCATTGCCTCCGTATATCGAATATACAAAAGAAAAAGAGAAAGACTACCAAACGAGTTTCGCTGACAAGAATGGTTCTGTCGCGGCACCAACCGCATCGTTGCATTTCACTCAGGAATTGCTCGAGAAAATTCATATTCCCAAAGAGTATGTGACGCTCCATGTCGGTCTTGGGACATTCAAGGGAATTGATGTCGAAGATATTCGTGAATATCAGATTCATCAGGAAACAATCGAGATTGAACTCGTACTTTTCGAGAAAATCGCATCCTATAAGAAACAAGGTAGAAAACTCATTGCCGTCGGAACAACGGTCTGTCGGACACTGGAATCGCTTCCTTCTCTCTGGCAATCTCTGGATCTCGAAGCAAAAGAAATTTTCGATACTGAGACTACTCAATACTGGGATACTCTTTCTTCATCTATTCCATCAAACCATTGGATTGATTCGATTATCTTGAATCTTGAATCTTGAATCTTGAATTTCTCAACTTCTATCTATATTACTCCTGGTTATCAATTCCAGGTGGTTGATGAACTCATCACGAATTTCCATCTTCCAGAATCATCACTTCTCGTTCTTGTCAGTGCTTTTGCAGGAAAAGAAAACAGAGAAAAACTCTATCGGCATGCAATCCACGAAAAATACCGATTTTTTAGTTTCGGGGATGGCATATATATACGATGAAAATAAAAAAAGAGCAAGACACTTTTCTTGCTCAGTATAGAGGTTTCGATATAATTCCGATCATAATATTTTATTTACTTTCATGTTTATGAAAACTCTCCTTATTGGACTTTCTTGTCTTTTTGTACTCGCTTCGTGTACTATTGGTTCAACAACTCTCGGGACATCTTCATGAACGCCCGTGAATGCTCAGTATAAAACTGATCTCGATACTGCTTCACACAAAATCAAAGATACACAAGAATTCGCTGATTGTATGGCACCGTCTGTCAATATGTGTGTCAATAGTGTTGGTATGCAACTGGCACAAACAGCAAAATCAGTAGAGTTCTGTTCGGAACTCAGTACGGCGGATCAGCAAGAGGGATGTCGCTTTGCGATAGTTATGTCTCTTGCCAATGAGAAAAATGATCCAGCAGTATGTGATACACTTTCAGGAAATTATAAGGAACAGTGTGTCGAATCTGTCTACCGATCTCAGGCAATCAATACCAAGGATATTTCTCTCTGTGAGAAAATCGGTGTAACAGCAAGCGGTGAAGTGAATTCTGGAGATATGATGATGCCAGGCATGATGTCGAATAAAAAAGATGAATGCGTGCTCAGTGTATTGATGTCAGATCAAGCAACAACTATAGCGGATTGTCAGAAAATCCAAGATGCTCCTCTTCAAGATATGTGTAAATCCAATCTTCAGAGTCGCGAAATGATGATGAATCTTCCACAGTAAATATTTGTTTTATCTTTGGTCTACTTCTTGTAAATATGCAAAAAATTCGTAAATGTATTATTCCAGCAGCGGGTTTCTGAACCCGCTTTCTTCCTGCGACCAAAGCTCAACCAAAAGAAATGCTCCCAATCGTTGATAAACCAGTGATTCAATATCTCGTCGAAGAAGCAGTTTCTGCTGGTATCACTGACATTATCATCGTGACAGGACGTGGAAAACGTTCGATCGAGGATCATTTCGACATGTCATTCGAACTCGAAAAGACACTGGTCGAGAAAGGAAAAGTAAAGGAACTCGCGGAAGTAGAAAAAATCTCAAATCTTGCCAGAATTGCCTATGTCCGACAACCTGTTCCTCGTGGCGATGGTGATGCACTTCTCCGTGCTCGTGCGCTTGTTGGCAACGAACCGTGTCTTGTGCTTTTTGGTGATGACCTTATCCGTGGAGAAAAATCAGGAGCCGAACAGCTCATCGAAGCATTCGAACGCAAAAATGCACCCATCATAGCACTCGAAAAAGTCGCAGATAAACGTGTCAGTTCCTATGGAATTGTCGAAGCAAAGTACAGTGATGGACTCATTCATCAAGTGTCGAAATTTCTCGAAAAACCAAAACCCGAAGAAACAACATCACGACTCGGAGTTATCGGAAAGTATGTCATCACACCTGAAGTTTTCGACTACCTGCAAAATAACAGCGAAGGAGCAAGCAAAGACGGAGAAATCCGTCTCGCCGATGCTTTCGCCCGCATGGTAAAGGATCGAGACATTTATGGACTCGAGATGGAATGAGATCGCTATGATACTGGAGACAAGTTCGGATTCCTGAAGGCAACGATCGACTATGCTCTTGCTCGCGAAGATCTCGGTCCTCAGATTATGGAATTCCTCAAGAAAAGAATAAAGACTTCTGAAGAATAAAAGAATTCTAAATCCTGTCCTCATTTGTGACAGGATTTTTCTATCTCAAGACTATGGAAAATATAGAAAAACCATCTCGACGTGCTACGGGGTATAATGGTGAAGAGATTGCCAGGCGATATCTCGAAGAGAAATGATATACGATTGTCGAGATGAACTACACGATTCGTGGAGGAGAGATTGATATTATCGCGAAGGATGGAGAAATCACCGTATTTGTCGAGGTGCGCTATCGTTTCGACGAATCCCATGCACATCCACTCGATACATTCACACCAATGAAGCGCCACACACTTCTGAGAAGTGTGATGTTCTATATCTCGAAACATCGAATTCCCGAAGACCAGATTCGTATCGACTTCATCGGCATCATGCCGAAAAAAGACGGTACCGAAGGGCACCGTCTGTGGCATGTGAGAGGGGTGGAGGTATAATCCTATTTTCGCTTTCAGAGATTTTTCTGAGTCGTTTGTTTTGCCCAATCCATTACAGACTCAGTCTGAGTTCCTCATGAACTTGTGTGTCGCAACCATGATTGATAATTCTCTTCCGCTTTGAGTTCGATCGGAGTATGTACAAAAAAATCGTACGGATCGAGTCCCATATTTACAATATCTTTGTAGTATTCTCGTCGTTTTACTTCACTTACTGCTGCTTCTATACCGCCAGCACTGATTCTCATACGACGAAAGTGATTGATAAGATCAGCTCGATATTGTTTGTACTGAGCCTTTCTGAGTTCTTCATCTGGTTCCTCTTTGAGGGTGCTGAATTGACCAACCACTACTGGCCAAAGCCTATCATGAGCATCTTTCTGAAATTCATATCCATCAATCCGAAGTTTATTGAGGGTACCATCTAGAGAAAGTACTTTCTTTCCATCCTGCTCCTTGGTAGCATTACCTTTATTATCACCAAATATACCACTACTATTATATCCATATTGGAGCCACCAAGCATTATCATCACTTGGATGTGTCTCACTGGAATTCATTAAATGAATAGCAGCAAATCGTTTTGCATATCTTTCAACATGTTCATTTCCTTTATTCATTTCCTTTACTATCCATGGGGATTTTCCTTGTAGATGAGAATGAAGCCCAGAGTTATAATTATCTTTCCATATTCTTCCAAGCTCATCAATTGCTTTTTCATAAGCTTCCTTTGTTTCTGACTTATCATTTTTTGGTCACTGTCGAATGATATTGATAGCATTTTGAGCTTTATCAGCATCAGTAGGATTGATATCACGAAGCGCTTGAACGAATACCTTTGTATAGATATCATTATCTTCCTGATTGCGGAGAAATGCATATGCATGAAACGTGTGTCATTGGGAATCACCATATCCCTTCACTTTCTGTTTCATTTCAGTAGAACAATATCAACTGTATCCTCCAAGTGCCCATATCACTGCCACTGTTTGAACTGAAGGATCTGGAGTTTTCCCAGCCGCCTTTTCCATGAATCCCATAGCCGTATTAAGTTCAAATGTTTTGAACGCTGAGAGTCACTTATTTACACGTCCTTCCGCATTCACCACAGCTCATCCTTGTCGTATACCCTTATCATACGCATTCTTGATTCCTTCTGTACGCCATGCCTTTTCCCAGCCACTTGGACCACCCATTGCTTTCACTACCGCTCCAGCATTAGCAAACCTCGGATCATACCCCTTTTCTCCTGGCTTTCGTCCTGCTTTCCCATCAATGATCTTAAAGAGCCCCCAGAGAATCTCCTCTTCCGTTGGTTCTCCACCATCAGATCCAGAACCAAGATCTGCAAGAAATTTTGCGCGTGCGTCCCGTTTCATTATTGTAGCATCTTCTCATCTCCAACCAAGAGAGTAGAGAAAACCATTGAGAAATGATTCACTTCATTGAGCATGCGCGATGTCTTCAGCATAGAGATGTCCGTAGCTTTTTACCATGTATATCATAGCAGCCCCTACTTCTTCTGGGCTCGATGAACTGAGTTGTGCAATATGGAGAGCTTTGTTTCGCGCAACTGGACCATTCAGATTGTAGAGTTTATCTTGAATCTTCTCGATTACTTCCTTCATCGAAGCTACTTCATCTGCCTGAAGTTGAGCCATGATATCAGCTGGAAATCCGAATTTCCGACCCATCCTCAGGGCAAAACGAGAAGCATTGAGTTTGGAATTTTTCTCAAAATAGTGCTCAAATCAATGAATGATATTTGAGAAACCTTTTGAAATATCATTTATAGATAATCCTTTGAAAAGACCGAACATTTCTGTATGCATATGCTGATCATGTGGATGATATCCAGCATGTGGATCAAGGAGATCTTTTGTAGTTGCCTTGAGTTTATTTTCTTTGAGATAAACAAGAAAATCCTCTCTTGTCATTGTTCGTAACACATATTGTCACTTTTCCTGAGATTTTGAGAGTTTGCGATTTCTCTTGGCTTCAAGAATTTTCTCAAGAGTTACGTCTGATCACGGATTGTATTCCCAGATAGTGACAAACTCATCACCAATTCATTTTAGGCGGATATGTGTCTTCTCATCATCCGTAGTGAAATATTCGTAAGATACTTCCTTTTTTTTCTTATGTTTATGTCCATGTCCATCATCTTCCTCAATCTCATCCTCTACTTTGAGTTCATGATCATCGATTTTAGCACTTGATTTTACACCAAAAGCGGAAAGAGCCTTAATAAAATCATCATTTGAATTCAGTATATAAATACGATGAAAATCGATTCCTGATTTGATAGTTTCTAGAAAATCCCTGAATGTAGATTTTTCACCATTACTGAGAATAATTTCCTTATTGATTTCATCGATTGTATTAATCTTAAAGGTAAACTGTGCTCATTTTTTCTTTCCATCTATTGAATCACCTTTTGCAATAAATGTCATTCCTGGTGCAATCGGAATATTTACCCCTTCAGGATCAATTTTATCAAGTTCGTATTTAAGATTCTCGAGTGTGCCGATCTCATTTTCTTTTTTCTCTTTGTCACTCACATCTGTAATTTGTCTTCAGAGATCATCTATAAAAAAACCATTTTTAACTTGAGTAAAAAGGTCATCCTCAGACATCACCTGGATTTCATCCATAGTTTCAAGCTTTTTCTCAAAAAGATCATATGAAAGTGTGCTTTCTCCTTTTGGTCTTCCAATAGTACCATCTTCTGTTCCATCGAGAAAACTCAGTGTTAATCCTGCGAAACCATTGGCTGGAGGAAGTTCTTGGTCTATTTTCTCGATTTTTATAAATCGCATTCGTCCACCTATTCGGTCACGACATACAAGGATGGCTCCTTGTCTTGCTTGATCGAGAGGGTGCATTTGTATTTTGAGTTTCTTGTTTTCAATCTTCTCTAGGAATTCAGTAAAAGTTGTTGTAAGGGTATCTCTATCAGGATTATCCTGATATTCAGTAAATTGAGTTTTGATGGTTCGTAAGAGCTCTCTCTGGAAATCCTTATTCTCGAAGAGGGGATCAAGAGAAATAGAGAATTTTTTACTGAGCTCATCAATAGAAAACTGAGTACTATCATCCGTACGTATCAGAAGTTGTAAATCCTTTTGTTGTTTTTCCGAAAGTTCATTCCAGATATCTTTGTATTCTTCCTTTACTGCCATATCAACCTTCTCATAGGAGAGAATTCCATAACCGATTGCATTCTTGATGGTTATTGTGATATGAAACTCCTCGGCAATCCTCTTCATTTTATCCGAATTTGAACCAAAATATTGAATTAATTCATATATAAGGCCTCTATCAAAAGGAACATGATTATTCTTAAAGCTAATTATTGCTTTTGTAACCTTGTCTAAAAGTTGTGGATTTCAAGAAAAGGCTTCTGATGGAAATAAATAATCAAGTTTTGGAGTCCAAAGTTCAATATTTTCACGTGACAAACCAATTTGTTGAATTAGGTAACGTTTTATAGATGCAGGAGTTTCTATGATATCTGAGAGTTCCTTTTCTGAATATTGATCAAGGTCTTCGAGGATTTGCCTACTAATCTCATCTGAAAGAACGAATGTCCGTCCGATAATTGTTGGCGTGTTCTTTCGGAGAGACTGGAGATTTCGAGAATATTTTGCAAAATATGCCAATATGTTTGAACTTGAAAGTTCAGAAATATCCACCATATTAAATTCATATTCTGCAATATCATATTTTGCTTCCATAGCATCACGAATCTGTTGTATTGCTTTTTCTCGTCGACTTCATCCAGCATCTATAGCATTATAAATAGTATGATCAAATTTTCCATATCGATCACGAGTAGCCTCCTGAAATAAAGATTCAATATTTTTTCCTGTATTTTTCTTTGGTGTATTAGGTCCACTTGGAGAAATATTTCATGAATTAGTTGAAGCAGTTGATGACATAGAACAATAATTATTTTCCCTTGCATTCTACCAAAAAAGTGGCAAAAATACAAATAAAAATCCGCCTTTTGGCAGATTTTTTTGGTGCTTTTATCGGAATTATTGAACTGATGGTGTCATAACCGCTCCTGAATCAGGCGATTGTGATACTGGAGCTGGCATATCCACCACTGTGGCAGTTACTGTTTGAGGAGATTTGGTGGAAGAATTTGGCGTATCCACACTTTTGGTACAACTGGAAAGAAGGGAAATGAAAAGAAGGGAAATGAAAATAGTACGCATAAATAGGATTTTTGGGAAGTAACTCGAATTCGAGTATATAAAATTTATACAAAACCTCAACTGATTTCTGACATATTTCTCACAAAAAAGAAACTCTCAGAATGATCTAAAAGTTTCTTTGGGAATTATCATGAATGGTGCCAATGGGCGGGCTCGAACCGCCGACCTCAGGGTTATGAGTCCTGTGCTCTAACCAGCTGAGCTACATTGGCGGACAATTTGGAACGGTTTTTCTAAAAAATGGTTGCGGACTGTGATCGAACCCAAGTACGACCGAAAGGTCGTGGGGTCCAAAATGGTTGCGGAGGTGTGAATCGAACACACGACCTCAAGGTTATGAGCCTTGCGAGCTACCACTGCTCTACTCCGCGATATGACCTTGGAGAGAAAGTCTTAAACCTTGAGGAAACCTCAGGTTATGGGCCACTGTAGGCTTGCTAGACTATACTCCGCGGAATGGTAATTATTATTTGGATGTATTTTGGTTCTTGAGGTGACCTCAAGGTATTTGCCCTAGTTGCGAGTTAGACTGCTCTACTCCGCGGTATAAATTCCACGTAATACAGAAGATTGCCTGGTGATTATAGGGAAAAATCAAATCTGTCAATATATTTTTTTATTTCCACAATCAGGTTGTTCGTATGTTCGAGCGGAAAAGTCGGCATGTTTTCTCTCTCTTCCATGCAATCCGAAAGTTCACTCAGAAAAACTCTTCCTTCCTTTTGCCGATTGAGTCGTGCATGAATATCACGATATTTTTCATTTGCTGAAAATGACTCGAGAAACTGTTCGCTCTGAAGCGCATGGAATCCGCCGATTTCCTGGTACATATCCCAGAAAAATGGTTTCCCGATGGCAACCGTACTCACGAAACTCACTTCACCACGCACAATACTCCATATGCTTTCTGCAATCAGATGATGGAACATATTCAGATTCACAAAAGGAAGAAAAACAACATTTTCTGAATCGATTTTCTCGCGGATTTTTCCTGATGTAGTATGACCAAAGAGAAGAATCTGAGTACCACCCGGGATAGCATCGAATTCCAAAACCGAAAGAAGAGTATCGGAATAAGCAAAAATACTGATCCACTTTTTCGATATATCCAGACCAAATTCTGACGCCAGATTCTCACGAGAATCGGATCAAAGCTCAGGAAAAATAATGCCTCATGTGTTCGGAAAAACGGATGGAATGAGTTCAATCACCCGATGAGAAGGAGTGGAAGAGATATGTTCCGATTCATGATACTGATTCCAGACAGGATCGAAAGAGAGATAATCCACTCGAAGTACCAGTGAATTTTGCTCGAAATACTGCTGATCTGGAATCGGCGCATGGAACAATGCGAATGCACACTGAGATTTTCTCATTTTTCCGAAATCCTGTCGAGATTGGATGGAATATGATGGAAGTTGTTCTTGATTCAGAGCAAAAAATCGCTCTACGGCATCGATATTATCTGTCCAAATCGTGAAGTGATATATATCTGGACTGGATTTCTCGAATCCGATCAGGAGTTCCGCAGTGAATCCCATATCACCATAATTATCGATCACCGAGAAAATGACATCAATATTTTTTTTCATATCGCAATTCTATCGTGAATCTATATAATGCAAGAAATGTTTTGTTTTCTTTTTCTCTTCTATGTACGGATATTTCTCTGGAAAAATCATCATGATCGATGGAATCACTGTCACCATGCAGATCGAATGAACTGGTTTTGGGTTCGATATTTTCGCATCGCCGACGGTTCTCGTTTCTCTGGTGATAGGGCAAAATTCGCAATTCTGGATACATCATCATAAGACGGATGTGAGTGAATCACTTTTTGGATTCTCTTCTTTCGAAGAACGTGCACTGTTCCGTGAACTCAATAAAGTGAATGGCGTCTGAGGCAAAACAGCACTCTCCCTTCTCGGGCTCGGCACCGAAGCACTTATGAAGGCTATTCATCTCGAAGATGATGCAATACTCTCGAGCGTACCGGGAATCGGGAAGAAAACCGCACAAAAGATCATTGTCGACCTCAAGGGTTCTATCAATTTCTCGAAAAGTGCAGAATCAAAATCTCAGAAAACCCTTTCACAAAATAATATTACTCTCATCAGCTCACTCGTTCAGATGGGCTATGATAAGAGCGCTGTCGAAGAGATTATCCAAACGCTCGATCCGAATCTTTCTCTCGAAGAAAAAGTCCGCGAAGCTATCAAAAAAATCAAATAACATGCAGCAATACAAAAAAGAATTTGATGCCATCATGAAGGTCAAATCCGAACCGAATCAGCACGAAAAAATGCTTGTTGAACGTGCACAGAAATATATACGCAAACTCTCTTGGATTCCAGGAATCGAGATGATTGCGGTCGGGAACTCTCTCTCCATGTTCGCAACCCATGCGGATTCTGACATTGATCTCTTCATTATCACAAAACCACATCATATCTGGCTCGTGCGATTTCTTGTCACTTTCGTTTTTTGGATACTCTGAGTTTGGCGACATGGAGAAGATATTGCAGGGAATTTTTGTCTCTCGTTCTTCATCACGACAGAAGCGATGAATCTGGAGAAAATAGTCATCAAAAACGATATATACCTCTACAATTGGATATATTATCTGAAGCCAATTCTCGTACGAAATAATACCTATGAGGCATTTCTGGAAGAGAATAGTTGGGTGAATATTCCGGAAGAACAGAAGAAGAAGAATCTTTTCTTTGTGATTTCGAAGTGAAACGAAGAAATCCCTTTTTTCTCCACTTATGAGAACTATATACCAAAATCTCTAAAGATGAATCTGAAAGGGATTCCTCACGGAATGACCGAACCAAAAACAAGCTCAATATACATAGCACTTAATAAACTGGTTCGCTTCTTCTTCCTTCCTCGTACCATGAGATCCTATAAGAAATTGGGACAACCAGAATGAGTTATTATTTCTGAGGATATGCTCAAGTTTCATGATGCTGATCGCAGAAAAGAAGTTCGCGATAGGATTCTCGAAAAAAATTTTGACAAATAAACCCACTTCCCTATACTGCCCCTACCACGCATCTGGAGGGATGGCAGAGTGGTTTAATGCAGCAGTCTTGAAAACTGCCGTGCCGCAAGGTACCCAGAGTTCGAATCTCTGTCCCTCCGCCATATAATAATACAACTGTCCTAATATTGGGGCAGTTTTTTATAGTAAAACTGCTTCCTAATACTGTATATTCTCAAAGACAGAAATAAGAAGTTTATCTAGCAAGCCTATCTGTTATCTATATGATAGGTGAAGTCGAAAATTTCTATCACCAGCTCTGGTTGTTCTTGATCCGCCATTTGATTCAGACAAAGTCCTTAGGGAGGACTTTTATCGTTTCTGGTGAAGTGCATTCTTTCTCAAAGAGAATCAAGCCTTGACTTTCATCATCATTTTCATATATTTCGCGGAGTACAAAATTCGGACTTCGAAATCAGATTCGAATATCCTTGCAATGTTCTATATTTTGGGCCTATAGCTCAGTGGTTAGAGCAGTCGGCTCATAACCGATTGGTCCCTGGTTCAATCCCAGGTGGGCCCACCACTATATATGAGGCAAAATCTCTCTTTCGAAAGAAAGGGGGATTTTTTGTACTAATCGTTGATTGTTTAGAATATCTTCATATGTATGAATCGCAGTCAATAGTATACAAGAATCTATAGACACATGAAAGTGTAAGAGTTACTTTTTCTTGGTAATCACTTTTTGAATTATGGAACATTGTGAGTTGAGCGTGTATCTTCGATTCTTTTTGTTCACTTTATTGTATCAAAACCGCACTCCTTTTCTCATATTAGCTCCTTTTTACATGTGTATTCCAGAAATAGGAGTGCTACATACGAATTTTCGCAGAAAATTCACAGAAAAATGCCAAAATAAATACTTTTTGCAATACAAAATTTCTATTACTACAATGGATTACCATATGTTTATGAAAAAAAAGTCAAAAATAGTTTTGACTTACAAACACTTTTCCATATAAATTCACCCGTCGCCGCGAGCCACTGGCTCATTCAAACGGCAACGAACCTTAACATTCCATATACAAGAAGACGATCGTTTCTTTTATGAGAAACAATCTTGTAATCCGTACAAAACAATAAAAAGTCCTACTTTTCGAAGTAGGCAGCTACGTTCCAAAGAGTTTGATCATAGCTCAGGATGAACGCTAGCGGTGCGCCTAACACATGCAAGTCGAGCGGGAATAGAGGGCTTGCTCTCTATTTTAGCGGCAAACGGGTGCGTAACACGTTGATACTTCCCCCAGAGTCAGGGATAGCCTCGAGAAATCGAGCGTAATACCGGATGGTCCCGAAAGGGTAAAGGAGCAATTCGCTCTGGGAAAGGTCTGCGGCCTATCAGCTAGTTGGCGGGGTAATAGCCCACCAAGGCGATGACGGGTAGCTGGTCTGAGAGGACGGCCAGCCACAATGGAACTGAGACACGGTCCATACTCCTACGGGAGGCAGCAGTGAGGAATCTTCCACAATGGGCGAAAGCCTGATGGAGCGACACCGCGTGAAGGATGAAGCCTTTGTTGGTGTAAACTTCTTTTCTCTGGGAAGATAATGACGGTACCAGAGGAATAAGGGGCGGCAAACTTCGTGCCAGCAGCCGCGGTAATACGAAGGCCCCAAGCGTTATCCGGAATTACTGGGTGTAAAGCGTCTGTAGGTGGTTTCTTAAGTCTTTCCGTGAAACTTCAGGGCTCAACCCTGAATTGCGGGGGAAACTGGGGAACTAGAGTGTGGGAGGGGGAAGCAGAACGGTAAGAGTAGGGGTGCAATCCGTTGATACTTACCAGAATACCAAAAGCGAAGGCAGCTTCCTGGAACACTACTGACACTGAGAGACGAAAGCGTGGGGAGCAAAAGGGATTAGATACCCCTGTAGTCCACGCCCTAAACGATGGATGCTAAGTGTTGGACTTCGGTTCAGTGCTTCAAGCTAACGCATTAAGCATCCCACCTGAGGAGTACGGTCGCAAGATTAAAACTCAAATGAATAGACGGGGACCCGCACAAGCAGTGGATCATGTGGTTTAATTCGACAATAAACGAGGAACCTCACCTAGGCTTGACATTGATAGAATCCACCAGAAATGGAGGAGTGCCCGCAAGGGAACTTGAAAACAGGCGCTGCATGGTTGTCGTCAGCTCGTGCCTTGAGGTGTTCGGTTAAGTCCGTTAACGAGCGCAACCCACGTCGTTAGTTATTATGTCTAACGAGACTGCTCGAGTTAATCGAGAGGAAGGTGTGGATGACGTCAAATCAGCATGGCCCTTATGCCTAGGGCTACACACATGATACAATGGTCGGTACAAAGGGCTGCAAACCCGCGAGGGGGAGCCAATCCCATAAAGCCGATCTCAGTCCAGATTGGAGTCTGCAACTCGACTCCATGAAGTTGGAATTGCTAGTAATCGTGAATCAGCTATGTCACGGTGAATCTGTTCCCGGGTCTTGTACTCACCGCCCGTCAAACCATGGGAGGTGTGCGTACCTGAAGTCCTTCGAGCAATACGGAGGCCCACGGTAAACACACTGACTGGGGTTAAGTCGTAACAAGGTATCCGTACGAGAACGTGCGGATGGACTATCTCTTTATCAAAATCGAGATTATAAGAAGTCGTCTTCTGGTGTATGGAATGATAAGTGTTCGTATGAACCTTAACACACTCATAATAATAGAATGTTATTCTAGAAACTATAATTTTAAAAAGAAACATTGTAATTTTATTTTTCTCCATTTCTAAAATGGAAAAAGTAATTCTGTTTCCACCAAATTTGTATTCAAAAATCCATTCATACCAACAACATAAATGTACAAGCGAGAATAAAAAGCACAATGTTTCATCCGCAAGGATGATACATCTTTTGTATAAATACAATTACGGCACAAAGTGGATGCCTTGACTCATACATCCGATGAAGGACGCACAAAGCTGCGATAAGCCTGGGTAAGCTGCTACGACGCGTTACAGCCCAGGATTTCCGAATGGGGGAACCCTATAGAGACATCTCTATAATTGCGATATGCAATGGACACCTGCCGAATTGAAATATCTTAGTAAGCAGGGAAAAGAAATCAATTGAGATTCCGAAAGTAGTGACGAGCGAAATCGGAACAGCCCAAACCTCTACGGTGCCAAGGATGAGCCCGTTGCCGTAGGGGGGTCACAAGATATGTCATCAGAAAGCTCAAATAATGACACTCCATAGAGATAACAGAAAAATGTTCTGGAAAGGACAGCCAAAGAAGGTTACAGCCCTGTATTTGAAATTACTCTCTAGCGGGTGCGACATACTCTTAAGTAGCATCGGACACGTGAAATCCGGTGTGAATTCAGGTCGACCACGATCTAAGGCTAAATAGTGTATGAGATCGATAGTGAACAAGTACTGTGAAGGAAAGGTTAAAAGAACCCCGGGAGGGGAGTGAAATAGATCCTGAAACTTTGTGCCTACAAAGAGTCGGAGCTCTTCGGAGTGACGACGTGCCTTTTGGAGAAGGAACCAACGACTTACGTATACGTGGCAAGGTTAAGGCAGATACAGCCGGAGCCGAAGGGAAACCAAGTCTGAATAGGGCGATTTAGTCACGTATAGTAGACCCGAAACCCGTGCGAGCTACTCATGGCCAGGATGAAGGTGAGGTAACACTTACTGGAGGTCCGAACCAATTGGAGCTGCAAGTCCACTGGATGAGCTGTGAGTAGGAGTGAAAAGCTAATCGAGCCGGGAGATAGCTGGTTCTCCGCGAAATATATTTAGGTATAGCCCATATTAGTAACCGAGAGGGGTAGGGCTCTGATAAGACTAGCGGGTCTATTCCGACTTAGCAAATCTTGATAAACTTCGAATACTCTCGGCGTGAATAATATGGAGTCGGACAGTGACGGATAAGCGCCATTGTCAAAAGGGAAACAGCCCAGATTCCTGTCTAAGGTCCCTAAGTTATAACTCAGTGGAAAAGGATGTGCGATTACTAAGACAGCCAGGATGTTGGCTTAGAAGCAGCCACTCATTCAAAGAGTGCGTAATAGCTCACTGGTCGAGTGATTGTGCGCCGAAAATTCAGCGGGGCTTAAGTTATACACCGAAGACGGAAGATTATATTTTATATGATCGGTAGCGGAGCGTTCCCTAGGCCTGTGAAGCAGTTGGATAACCAACTGTGGAGGTATGGGAAGTGCAAATGTTGGTATGAGTAACGTAATGGAGGTGAAAACCCTCCACACCGAATACCCAAGGTTTCCTGTCCTACGTCAGTCGTGGCAGGGTGAGTCGGTCCTAAGGGGCAGCCGAAAGGCGTTACCCGATGGATATCTGGTTAATATTCCAGAACTACTTATGAAAGGTTATTACCTATGTGGGGACGCATCAAGAGTATTGGACACGGTCATGAATTACCGTGAAGAGTTTCGCTTCTGGTTATGTAGGTAAATCCGCATAACAATACAGGAGTGTTATAATTGCATAGAAAGCAAACCTTCGGGGGCGTCTACTATGTTCCTACAATACAAGGGTGCCGAGAAAAGCCACTCTGGGACGATCATAAGTAACCGTACCGAAATCGAACACTCGTGGGTGGATGTGAGTACATTAAGGTGGACGGGATAACTAAGCTTAAGGAACTCTGCAAAACAGCGGTCGTAACTTCGGGATAAGACCTGCCTCCTCAGTATTTTACTGAGAGGCCGCAGCTAACGAGTCCAGGCGACTGTTTACCAAAAACACAGCTCCGTGCTAAATCGCAAGATGATGTATACGGGGTGATGCCTGTCCGGTGCCAGAAGATTACGGGGAGGGGTGCAAGCTCTGAACTTAAGTCCTGGTGAACGACGGCCGTAACTATAACGGTCCTAAGGTAGCGAAATTCCTTGTCGGGTAAGTTCC